>DAHWNE010000340.1 GCA_027340195.1 Acetobacteraceae bacterium
CTGGCGGCGCGGGCACGAGTGGGACCTGATCGACGGACGCTATCAGGACCGCGCCGGCGGGATCGCGCTGCCCGAGCCCGCGCTGGGGGGGCCGCATCAATGGGACAACGCGGCCCTGGCGGTGGCGGCCATGCGGGCATCCGGCCTCCCGCTGCCGGCGGCGGCGTTGGCGGCGGGGGTGGCGCGCGCCGAATGGCCGGCGCGGCTGCAACGGTTGCGGGCGGACATGTTGCCGCCCGGCTTCAGCCTGTGGCTGGACGGCGGGCACAACCCGGGCGCCGGGGTGGCCCTGGCCGCGCAGCTGGCGGGCTGGGCGGACCAGCCGGTGCATCTGATCGTGGGCATGAAGCAGGGCAAGGACGCCGCCGATTTCCTGCGCCCGCTGCTGGCGCACGCGACCACGCTGTGGGCGGTGGCCGAGCCCGGCCAGCATCTGGCGCTGTCGGTGGAGGAGATCATCGCCGCGTCCGGCGGGCGGGCCCGCCCCGGCCCCACCGTGGCCTTGGCGCTGGCCGCGCTGCGGGACGCCCCGCCGGGGCGGGTGCTGATCTGCGGCAGCCTCTACCTGGCCGGCGAGGTGCTGAAATCCGGCCTCGCCGGGGCTACCGATCCCGCCTGACGATCAGCGCGTCCACCGCCACCACCCGTGATCCGGCCGCGATCAGCGGGTTGACGTCGATCTCGGCGATGCTCGCGGCATGATCGGCGGCGAAGCGCGAGACGGCGACGATGGCGCGGGCGACCGCGCCGCGGTCCACCGAAGGCGCGCCCCGGAACCCGTCCAGCAGCCGGGCTCCGCGCAGCCGGTCCAGCATGGCCAGCGCCTCGGCCTCGCCGACCGGAGCCAGCGCCAGCGCGGTGTCGGCCAGTACTTCCACCAGGACCCCGCCGAGGCCCACCACCACCACCGGGCCGAACAGCGGATCGACCCGGGCGCCGATCACCAGCTCCACCCCGGAAGGCACCATCGGCTGCACCAGCACGCCCGCGATCCGCGGCGCCGGGCGCTGCTTGGCGGCGTTTTCCATCACCGCGGCATAGGCCGCCCGCACCGCGGCGGCGTCGGTCAGGTTGAGCCGGATCACCCCGGCCTCGGTCTTGTGCGGCAGGTCGGGGGATTCCACCTTCAGCGCCACCGGGAAGCCCAACGCGGTCGCCGCCGCCACCGCCTCCTCCGCGCTCTGCGTCAGCCGCTCGCCGACCACCTCGAGCCCATAGAGGGCGAGCGCGGCCTTGGCCTCCCGCTCGGTCAACGTGGCCCCGCCGGCGGCGATCCGCGCGGCGGCCTCGGCCCGCACCGGCGCCGGGGTGGGCGCGGGCGGAACCGGCGGGGCGGCCAGCAGCGCCGCCCGGTCGTGCCAAGCCCGCAGCGCGGCGAAGCAGGAGCGCATGGAGCGGAACAGCGCCACCCGGCCCGAGGCCTCGGCCTCGGCCGATCCGGGGCCGGCCAGGAACTCGGTGATCCAGACCATGCAGATCGGCTTGTCGTAGCGCGCGCTCAGGGTTTCCAGCATCGGCACCCGCTGCGCCGTCGCCTCGTAGGAATAGACCTGCGGATAGACCATCGCCCCGTAATCCGGATGGCCCAGCAGGGCGCCGGCGCAAAGGGCGAGCGATTCCGGATTGGTGATGACCTGCGCGGTGACGTCGCACGGGTTGCGGGCGGCGCCGAACTCCGGGATCTGGGACTCCAGCACGGCGCGCGTCGCGGCATCCGGCTGCGGCATCGGCACCCCGGCCGCCTCCGCGGCGTCGGCGGCCATGATCCCGGCGCCGCCCGAGGTCACCAGCACCACCGCCCCGCGCGCCTTCGGCGGGCCGGCCTTGGCCAGGAAGGCGGTGGTCTCCCACAGCCGCTCGTAATCCTCCACCAGCACCGCCCCGGCGCGGCGGAAGGCGGCCTGGTACGCCTCATGCGCCCCGGCCAGGGCGCCGGTATGCGACATCGCCGCCTGCGCCCCCTCGGCCCCGGTCGCCATCTTGTAAACCACCAGCGGCTTGCCGCGTTCGGCGGCGAAGGCGGCGGCGTCCAGGATGCGCCGCGGCGCCGCCGACCCCTCGAACACGCAGGCGATCGCGCGGCATCCGGGGTCCTCGGCCAGGTAGCCGATGTAGTCGGCCATATCGACATCGCAGGAATTGCCCGACGTCAGCACGTGGCTGACCGAGGCGCCGCGCGCGACCCCTTGCGCCAGCGCCATGCCCAGCGCGCCGGACTGGCTGACGATGCCGATCGGGCAGGGGCCGGGTGGCGGGATCGGGGTGATGGACATGAAGGTGGCGCGCGCCTCCAGCGCGGCGTTGACCAGGCCGATCGTGTTGGGGCCGACGATGCGGAGCCCGGTCTCCCGCGCGATCGCGGTCAGCCGGTCCTGCTCGGCCCGGCGCTCCGGCTTGCCGGTCTCGGCGTAGCCGGAGGCGAAGATCACCACCCCGCCGGCGCCGGCCGCCGCGGCTTCGCGCACCAGCGGTTCCACCGCCTCCCGCGCGGCGGCGATGATGACGCAATCGACCTTCCGGCCGATCGCGGCGAGCGAGGGGAAACATACGCGTTCGCCGATGCGCGGATAGCGCGGGTTCACCGCGAACACCGGGCCGGCGTAGTCGGCGAGGTTGACCAGTACCCGCTCCCCGAACGAACCGGGCCGGGTGGAGGCGCCGACGACGGCGATGCTTTCGGGGTGCAGCAGCCGGCGCAGCTCGGCGTGGCGGTAGAAGCCCTGGCGCGGTTCGGTCATGGCGGGTCCGGTTGACGTTTCCTCGGCGGGGCCAGCATACTGACCGGTAGCTACGCCGCGCAAGGCGGCCGGGAGGAGCGGATGGCGAACCTGTTTGACCTGACCGGGAAAGTGGCGGTGGTGACCGGCTCCAGCCGGGGCATCGGCCGCGCCATCGCCGAGCGCCTGGCCGAGCACGGGGCGAAGGTGGTGGTGTCCTCCCGCAAGCCGGACGCCTGCGAACCGGTGGCGGCCGGGATCCGCGAGCGGGGCGGGGAGGCAATGGTGATCCCTTGCCACATCGCCCATAAGGAAGCGTTGCAGGCGCTGGTGGACCGCACCGTCGCCGCCTGGGGCGGGATCGACATCCTGGTCTGCAACGCCGCGGTGAACCCGTATCTGGGGCCGGCGGCCGGCGCCTCGGACGAGGTGTACGAGCGGGTGATGGGTGCGAATGTCCGCAGCAATTTTTGGCTGTGCAACATGGTGCTGCCGGGGATGGCCGCGCGCGGCGGCGGATCGGTCATCATCATCTCCTCGATCGGCGGGCTGCGCGGCTCGGCGCAGCTGGGGCTCTACGCCATCTCCAAGGCGGCCGACATGCAGCTGGCGCGCAACATTTGTGTGGAGTGGGGGCCGAGCAACATCCGCGCCAACGCCATCGCGCCGGGGCTGATCCGCACCGATTTCGCCCGCGCGCTGTGGGAGGACCCGGCGCTCTACCGCAAGCGCACCAAGGATACGCCGCTGCAACGGATCGGCGAGCCGGACGAGATCGCGGGTGCGGCGGTGTTCCTGGCCTCCCGGGCGGGGAGTTTCATGACCGGGCAGACGCTGGTGATCGACGGCGGGACCACCACCGGGACGGTGGCGGGGAAGGAGGATTGACCCGCGCGTCGGGGCATCTGCGCTGTTTGGAGTAACTAACCTGCCGGTCCGACAGCCCGAGGCAAAGCGCCCGATCCGCCCGAGCCTGGCGCCGTGCTCGCCGCC
>DAHWNE010000402.1 GCA_027340195.1 Acetobacteraceae bacterium
CACAGGTTCGATCCCTGTCGCGCCCACCAAACCATCAATGAGTTGGACGAGCCCGTTTCGATTGCAAGCGGTCAAGCGACCACGTCGCTACCACCAGCGGGCGGAAACCGGCCGTTTCACGTCCGCCGGGCGGGATGCTCCCTTTCGGATGCGGCTTCATGCGCGGCGACTCCGGGTTCACGGCGGTGCGTCCGCCGTCTGTCTGGCGCCTCGGTTCCGGCCAGGATGGCGCGGGATCGGCGGCGACCGACCATCCGTCCGGTCCGAAGGTCGGTGCCCGGATGGCCAGGCGGGCGGCGACGCTCGTAACCAGTGCCTCGGCCCCGCCGACATCCGCCGCAGGGCAAGGATGGTTTGCGCGCGCATCGGCGCGAGGTCACCCGACGAGGTGAAGGACGCCGAGCGGCCCGGGCTGCCGCTGTTTCACGCCCCGCGGTGTTCTGAGCAGGCCGCAACGGAACGCATTCGTTGCAGATTGGCGAGCGTTCCGGCTTGTGCAGATGAGGCTGCGGCGCTAATATCGTTGAGATATAGCGTGCTGAGAATCACCATGAGCTCCCCTTCGGCTGCGCAACGTGACGACTCGGCGGCGCCAGCCGGGTACCGCAACCCCGGCGCCCGAAGTTGGATCGCCCTGCTGCTGATAATCCATTTCGTGTACGGCACGGCGCCGGACCTGTCGCCCGCGCACCGGCTGGACATCTACCTGATCGGATCGGTTCTGTTTGCCGCCCTCCTGGCGGCATGTCTGTCCGTCCTCGTGCTTCCGGCGCGGTTGGAAGTGACCGGCTTGTCCATCGAACCGCTGTTCCGACAGACGCTGCTGCTTATTGTTGCGGTCGCTTTCGCGATTTATACCGCGTTCCCGGATCGGTTTGCGGCGATTTTGATACTGGCATTCTTATCCGTCCAGCTCCCACTGCTTTGGCGATCGATGTACCGGGCATCCCTGGCGGCGACCGGTTGCGCGATCATCGGCGGGCTGGCGGTCGTCATTCTGCGAACCCGACTGGCCGATCTTGGCGCCGACATGCTCCCCGTCTGCGTCTGGGCCAACCACATCCTGCTTCAACACGCGAACCCGTACCTCGCCGACCATCGCTCCGTCACCCCGTGGCCGTTCTTCTATCTGCCCCTGCAATGGCTCATCTACATGCCGCTGGTGCTGCTGCATGCTGATGTCCGTTGGCTCAATCTTGCCTCCGTCATCGGCACCCTGGCCTTGCTGTTCTGGAACCGGCGTAACCTCGCCAACCCCTGGCTGGCTCTCACTTTGATGCTCGTCTTCATCGTCTCCCGTCCCAGCACCGAAATGCTCTACCAGGGAGAGGTCTGGCCGTTCTGGTTCATGATATCGGCGTTTTCCGTGCTCTTGCTCAGGGGAAAACCGGCGCGCGCCGCCCTGGCGCTCGGGGGCCTCCTCGGGATCAGCCAGACCGCGATCCACATCGCCGGGCTGACCGCGGTCTGGCGGCTGCGGTCAGCCGGGAAATGGTATCGAACCTTGCTGATGGGGGCACTCGCGGCCGGGGTCTATTTCATCTCGATCATCCCGTTCGCCCACGGCATCGTGGCGTTCATTCGCAACGAATACGTGGTGCTCCCGCATCTCGCCGGAAGGCTCGTACAGCGTGTGAGGGACCACCGGGACACCGAAGTCTCGTTGGCCAACCTCCTGCTCCATCTCGGCTTGATCCGCTGGCGCATGGCCATCCAGCTGACGGTGGTTCTGAGCACCGCCGCGGTACTGGCGGTCCGCCGTGCGGGAACGCGAGCGTTTCTCTACCTGACCGGCGTCAGCTACCTGGCCGCGATCAGCCTCAATATGCAGGTCTGGAAATACTACTACGGCCCGGGCCTGTTGCTGATGTTCTGGTCGATCGTCTGGACGCCGGCGCCGCCCAACCCGGCACTGCCGTAGAAGAGCGATTCAGCCCCGATCCTTGAAACTCCCGACCGGC
This sequence comes from Acetobacteraceae bacterium, assembly GCA_027340195.1. Taxonomy (GTDB): domain Bacteria; phylum Pseudomonadota; class Alphaproteobacteria; order Acetobacterales; family Acetobacteraceae; genus JAJZVS01. Next base: position 1,962 of record DAHWNE010000402.1, read on the forward strand.
CGCCCGCCCCGTCCGGAGGGCTGGAGCAGAGCGGCCGCCACCGCCGGGCGCAGCGGCAGCGCGGCCAGCACCAGGCAGGTCAGGATCGCGAGCAGGCCCAGCCGCTCGTGCGCATCGACCAGCGCCAGCACGCCGATCATCCCGCTGGCGACGATCGCGGCACCGGAGGCGAGCGCGCCCAGCCCCGCCGGCAGCAGCGCCCGCGGGCGCAGCGCCAGCAGACGGCGTTCCAGCGCCGGAATACGGCGGCGCTGGGCCAGCGCGGGCTTCTCGATCAGGTGCCAGGACAGCGCCGCCACCGAAAGCCCGACCGGAACGGCGATGGCGGCATTGAGATACCAGTGATGCAGCGCCGGCCCGAACGAAGCCACCACCTGCTGGATCGGAAATCCGAACAGATAGAGACCATAAGAATAATCGCCCCGAAAGATGAACCCGCGTTTCGGCGGATCGCACAACCCCAGCCAGACCGTGAGGTAGCAGGCCGGCAGCGGCAGGTAATACGCCCCGTGCGGCAGCGCCGACAGTGCGAGCCCCCCCACCAGGCTGAGCCAGAACCAGCGCCGCGCCAGCACGATGCGGTCCCGATACAGGTGGAACAGCAGCCCGACCAGGAACGAGATGACCAGCACCGGTCCCGAGGCACCGTTGCTGGAACCGTCATCGCCCAGCTTCAGCGCCTGGGCGATCCAGAGCGCCTGCGCGAGCAGGGTGAAGGCCAGCAGCCAGCGCCGACGCCGGACCAGCCCCACCACCGCCAGGGCGCCCAGCGCGGCGTAGCATTGCAGCTCGAACGGCACCGTCCAGAGCTGGGCATTGACCGTGTGCGGCAACGGGTTAGCCGCGAACACCCCGGGCAGCAGATAATGGATGTCGCCGACGATGTTCAGGAAATAGGCGCGGAACTCCGGCGCGGCGAAATAGGCGGCGACGGGAAGCCGGCTGAGCATGGGGCCGAACACCAGCGCCGACAGCGTGATCTCCACCGCCAGGGCCGGGACGATGCGCAGCGCCCGCAGCGCGAAGAACGAGATCAGGGAGGCGCAGCGGTCCAAACTGCCGGCGACCAGGAAGCCCGACAGGGCGAAGAACATCGGCAGCACGAAATGCATCACCAGACCGAGCGGGCCCCGCCAGATGACCAGCTCGAACGCGCTGCCGTAGCTGGTGCTGATGCTGTGCCAGAGCACGATCGACACGGCCAGCCCGATCCGCAGGTAGTCGAACCCGCTGGTCCGCCCGCCGGTGGCGGCGATGCGGGCGGCGATGCTGCGGGGGTGCGGGTCGCTCATGATGCGCCGGCAAGGATACGGCGAACGGCGCCGGATGCAACCGAAACTCGGGACTGATCCAAAAAAGCCGAGCGAGCCCCCCCGGTTGACGTCCGCCCCGGCGGGCCCCACAACCCGCACCCCGAACCGGGCACGATCCCGGCATCGGACACGTAGGGAGAGACCCGGTTTGCAGCCGACCGATATTCGGGACCCCGAGTATTTCCACAAGGTCGTGGATTGCCAGTGGGCCTGCCCGGCGCACACGCCGGTTCCGGAATACATCCGCCTGATCGCGGCGCGGCGATTCGCCGACGCCTACATGATCAACTGGCACTCCAACGTCTTCCCGGGCATCCTGGGCCGCACCTGCGACCGGCCCTGCGAACCCGCCTGCCGGCGCGGCCGGGTGGAGGAGCAGCCGGTCGCCATCTGCCGCCTCAAGCGCGTCGCCGCCGACTACAAGGGCGACGTCACGGCGCGGATGCCCGAGGTGGCCCCCCCGAACGGCAAGCGGATCGCCCTGGTCGGCGCCGGTCCGGCCTCGCTCACCGTCGCCCGCGACCTCGCGGTGCTCGGCTATCACTGCGTGGTCTATGACGGCGACGCCCGCGCCGGCGGCATGATCCGCAGCCAGATTCCCCGCTTCCGGCTGCCCGAAAGCGTGATCGACGAGGAGACGGGCTATATCGCCGATCTCGGGGTCGAGCTCCGCCTCGGCCAGCGCATCGACAGCCTGAAATCCCTCCTCGCCGAGCCGTACGACGCCATCTTCGTCGGCACCGGCGCCCCGCGCGGACGCGACCTGCCGATCCCCGGACGACAGGAAGCCGCCGCCAACATCCATATCGGCATCGACTGGCTGTCCTCGGTCAGCTTCGGCCACGTCTCCCGCATCGGGCGGCGGGTGATCGTGCTGGGCGGCGGCAACACGGCGATGGATTGCTGCCGCACCGCCCGCCGCCTGGGCGGAGAGGACGTGAAGGTCGTCGTCCGCTCCGGCTTCGAGGAGATGAAGGCGTCCCCCTGGGAGAAGGAGGACGCCATGCACGAGGACATCCCGATCCTCAACATGCTGGTGCCCAAGGCCTTCACCCACGAGGACGGCCGGCTCACCGGGGTGATGTTCGAGAAGGTGAGGGCCGAGCGCGACGCCTCCGGCCGCCGCCGGCTGGTCCCCACCGGCGAGCCCGACCGGCACATCCCGGCCGATGACGTGCTGGTCGCGGTCGGTCAGGAGAACGCCTTTCCCTGGATCGAGCGGGACGCCGGGGTGGAGTTCGACCGCTGGGGAATGCCGCGGGTGGATCAGACCACCATGGCCAGCACCCACCCGCGCGTCTTCTTCGGCGGGGATGCCGCATTCGGGCCGAAGAACATCATCTGGGCGGTGGCGCACGGGCACCAGGCGGCGATCTCGATCGACCTCTTCTGCACCGGCGGCGATATCGCCGCGCGTCCCGCCCCGGGCGTCAGCCTGATGTCGCAGAAGATGGGCATCCACGAGTGGAGCTACGACAACGCGATCGCGCTCGACCGGCGGGTCGCGGTGCCGCATCGCGACAAGGCGCTGGCGCTGGCCGATCTCGCCGCCGAGGTCGAGCTCGGCTACGACGACCGCCTCGCCTACCAGGAGGCCGAGCGCTGCCTCAACTGCGACGTGCAGACCGTGTTCACCGACCGGCTGTGCATCGAATGCGACGCCTGCGTCGATATCTGCCCGGTCGATTGCATCAATTTCACCGCCAATGACGATGAAACCGCGCTGCGGGCGAAGCTGTCGGCTCCGGCGCTGAACCCGGACCAGGCACTCTACGTCTCCGGCCCGCTGAAGACCACCCGGGTGATGGTGAAAGACGAAGATCTGTGCCTGCACTGCGGCATGTGCGCCGAACGCTGCCCCACCGGGGCATGGGACATGCAGCGCTTCCTATACGACATG
>DAHWNE010000403.1 GCA_027340195.1 Acetobacteraceae bacterium
TGATCCGCGCGCTGCGTCCGGATGTGCTGGTGAAAGGCTCGGATTACACGCTGGACCAGGTGGTCGGCGGGGACCTGGTGGCCGGCTGGGGCGGGCGGGTGCTGCTGGTGGATCTGGCCGAGGGGCATTCCACCTCGGCCACCATCCGGCGCATGGGGCATTCTTGACTCCCCCCCCGCCGGCGCCTAGGTAACCGGCCTCCCTCCGCACCACCCGAGTTTCCCCCGCATGGCCAACACTGCCTCCGCGCGCAAGCGCATCCGCCAGACCGCGCGCCGCACCGCGCGCAACCGCGCCCGCCTGTCGCGGATGCGCAGCTTCATTAAGAAGGTGGAGGCGGCGATCGCCGGGGGCAGTGCCGATGCCGCGCAGGCGGCGCTGCGGGAGGCGCAGCCGGAGATGCAGCGGGCCGCCGGCAAGGGCGTGATCCACCGCAACACGGTGGCGCGCAAGCTGTCGCGGCTGGCCGCCCAGGTCGGCAAGATCGCCGGCTGAAACGGGCCGGTCCCGTAGCGGGACGCGGTCATCACGAATTGGATTTCGCGGCTGGATCGAAGACTCCAGGCAAGTAACGCTGTCCGGATTTCTCTCCGGCAGGCGCAAGCTTCTTGCGTTTTTCTTGCCGCCCCCGGATTCCTCTCCGCGGCCACTTGGTTGTTTCAACAGGGCCGGTCTATGTATTACAACATCGTTAACCCCTCTCCGTCCGGCCCGGTCGCGGTGGAGCGGGGTGCAAGGCGGCCAGGCCGTCACACAGGGAAGCGCGGCACGCAACTAGGCGTAGAATCGGCCGTTCAGGCCGGCATCGCGGGAGTGGGGAGTCAGGGCGAATGAAGCCAGGGTCGGCGCAGTCGGCGAACCTAGGGGCCTCCACCGAGGAGGCCGCGCTGTCCGCGCAATGGTCCCGCATCCACGCCCGCCTGCGTGCCGAGTTGGGCGAGGCCGATCACCGTTCCTGGCTGCACCAGGTTCGCCCGGGCCGGCGCGACGGCGACGAGGTGACGCTCTATTTGCCGACTCGCTTCCTGCGCGACTGGGTGCGTGCTGAGCACGGGCTGCGGCTGACCGATGCCTGGCGGGCGGAGGACCCGGCGGTCCGCCGGGTGTCGCTGCGGGCCGCCGCCCGCGGGAAGCCGGCTGAAGCGGACCGGCTCCCGGTCGCCGCCCCTCCCGCCGCCGCGGTCGCCGCGGAACCGATCCGGCAGCCAGAGCTCGCCTCGCCGCTGGAACCCCGTTTTACCTTCGATAATTTCGTGGTCGGCAAGCCCAACGAGTTCGCCTATGCCTGCGCGCGCCGGGTGGCCAGCCAGCCGGCCTGCCAGGGGTTCAATCCGCTGTTCCTCCATGGCGGGGTCGGGTTGGGCAAGACCCATCTGATGCACGCCATCGCCTGGGACTTGCTCGGCCGCACCCCGGCCGGAAGCCGCCCGCCCAGCATCGCCTACATGTCGGCCGAAGGGTTCATGAACCGCTTCGTCGGCGCGTTGAACGCCAAATCCGCCATCGAGTTTCGCCACGAGATGCGCGGCGTCGATGTGTTGATGATCGACGATCTACAGTTCCTGATCGGCAAGGACGGCACCCAGGAGGAGTTTTTCCACACCTTCAACGGGCTGGTGGAAAGCGGCAAGCAGATCGTACTCTCGGCCGATAAATCGCCGATCGAGATGACCGCGATCGAGCAGCGGCTGCGCACCCGCCTGAGTTGCGGAATGATCGCCGACATTCATTCCACCACCTACGAGCTGCGACTGTCCATCCTGGAAACCAAGGCGGCGGCCAGCGAGGCCGCCATCCCGGAGAAGGTGCTGGCGCTGCTGGCACACAAGATCACCACCAGCGTGCGCGAGCTGGAAGGCGCGCTCAATCGGCTGATCGCGGAGATGCGCCTGTTCGGCCGGGAGGTCACGCTGGAGACCGCCCAGGTGCTGCTGCAGGATCAGCTGCGCGCCCATGACCGGCGGGTGACCATCGACGAGATCCAGCGCAAGGTCGCCGAGCACTACAACATCCGGCTGAGCGAGCTGCTGTCGCCGCGGCGGGCGCGCAACATCGCCCGGCCGCGGCAGGTGGCGATGTACCTGGCCAAGCAACTCACCGAGCGCAGCCTGCCGGAGATCGGCGGCAAGTTCGGCGGGCGCGATCACACCACCGTGCTGCACGCGGTGCGTCAGGTCGGCGCGCGCATGACGTGCGACGTCACCCTGGCCGAGGATGTCGATCTGCTGCGGCGGATGCTCGAGGGTTAGTCACGCGCCGGCGGTCGCGCGCGATTCGTTCAAAGCCGGGTCAGCCCCGGTCGCGGCGCCGCCCAGCAAGGTCTCCACCAGCGGGCAGCCGCGCAGGTCGCCGGCATCGCCCCGCGCCTCGCACTGCGCGACCAGCCCGGCGAGCGCCGTCTGCATGGCGCGCAGATCGGCGATCTTGGCCCTGACCTCGGCAAGATGGCCGCTGGCGAGCTGCTTCACCTCGGCACAGGGCACGTCCCGAGCGTCGGCGAGGCGCAGCAGGGCGCGCACCTGATCCAGGGTGAAGCCCAGTTCCCGGGCGCGGCGGATGAAGGTCAGGCGCTCCACATGGGCGCGTGCATAGGCGCGATGGCCGCCCTCGGTGCGGGCGGGCTTCGGCAGCACGCCGATCTTCTCGTAGAAGCGGATGGTCTCGATGTTGCAGCGGGTGCGGGCGGCGAGCGCGCCGATCGGGATCAGCGGCCCCACCGCGACGGGACGCACTTTTCCTCTTGAACCTGGAGTTGCTACAGCACCCATATCAGCGATCTAGGCGTAGTCAACGGAGCGGACAAGGCCATGGATCAGCGAGTCGGAACGGAGGTCCTGGACGGCGTGGGTGGTCGTCCGGGCCCGGACAGAGCCGCCGGCAGCGGGTCCGCCAGGTTGCTCTCGGCGGGCGGCATCCTCGCCGCCCTGGGCGCGGCCTCCTGCTGCGTCATCCCGTTCCTGCTGTTCACCCTCGGGGTGAGCGGCGCCTGGATCGGCAATCTGACGGCGCTGGAACCCTACCAGCCGTATTTCGCCGCCGCCGCCCTGGGCTTCATCGGGATCGGCGCTTGGCGGATGCGGCGCAAGGCGCAGATCGCCTGTGCCGACGGCTATTGCGGGACGCCGAGGGCCGACCGTATCGCCCGCATCGGGCTCTGGACCGCGGCCGTGCTGGTGGTCGTCGCCGTCGCCTTTCCTTACCTCATCCGTGCCATCGCGTTCTGAAACAAGGAGTCTGCTCATGTCTCGTTCCTTCCTTGCCGCCGCGCTCGCGGTGGGCCTGCTCGCCACGCCGTTCGCCGCGCGGGCGGCCGACACCACGGTGGTGCTCGATGTGCATCACGCCGGCTGCGTGCTCTGCGGGCCGATCGTCAAATCCACCCTCGCGCATGTGAAGGGCGTCTCGGCGGTGCGGGTCAGCCAGCCCAACGGCATGTCCGATGTCACCGCGACCGTGACCTACAACACCGCCGCCACCTCGCCGGCGGTGCTGATTAAGGCGGTGACCGATCGCGGCTATCCGGCGGAAATCGCCAAGCCGAGCCGCGGCTGACCGGTTCGGGAGTCGATCGTCATGGATGCCGTCACCACGCATGACTGCTGCGCCGCGCCGCTGCCACCCGGCGCTACGCCCGATCTGGTGGTGATCGGCGCCGGCTCGGCCGGCTTCTCGGCGGCGATCCGGGCGAGCGAACTGGGTGCCCGGGTCACGCTGATCGGCGCCGGCACGATCGGCGGCACCTGCGTCAACATCGGCTGCGTGCCCTCCAAAACGCTGATCCGCGCCGCGGAGACGCTGCACCAGGGCAAGTCGGCCGCGCGCTTCGCCGGGATCGCGGCGGATGCGCACCTGGCTGACTGGGCCGCGGTGATGGCGCAGAAGGAGGCCCTGGTCAGCGGGATGCGGGACGCGAAATACGCCGCTCTGCTGCCGCAATACGAGGGCATAAGCTACATCGGGGGCGCGGCCCGGTTCACCGCGGATGGTCTGGTCGTGGGCGATGCGCGGCTGTCGGCCGGCCGGGTCGTCATCGCCACCGGCGCCGCGCCGGCAATCCCGCCGATTCCGGGCATCGGCGATGTGCCGTATCTCACCAGCACCACGGCGCTGGCACTCGATCGGCTGCCGCGCTCGCTGCTGGTGATCGGCGGCGGGGTGATCGGCTGCGAACTCGGCCAGATGTTCGCCCGCTTCGGCGTTGCCGTCACCATCGTCTGCCGTTCGCACCTGCTGCCCGGGTTCGAGCCGGAGGTGGTCGGGGCGCTTACCGGCTTCATGCGCCAGGAAGGCATCGCAATCCGCGGCGGCGTGGCCTACCGGCGCATCCGCCGCGACGCGGCGGGGGTGGCGCTCGAGGTGACGCTCGAGGGACGGCCGGAGACCATCATCGCCGAGCAGGTGCTGGTTGCAACCGGGCGAGAGCCGAACACGGCGGGGCTCGATCTCGCCGCCGCCGGCATTGCCACGGACACGCGCGGGGCCATCGCGGTGGATGAGTTCCTCGCCACCTCGCGTTCGGGGGTATATGCCGCGGGCGATGTCACCGGCCGCGACCAGTTCGTCTATATGGCGGCTTATGGCGCGAAGCTGGCGGCCGAGAACGCGCTCAACGGCAATACTCGCCGTTACGACGCGCGCGCCATGCCGGAAGTGGTGTTCACCGACCCACAAGCGGCACGGGTGGGGCTCACCGAGGCCGAAGCCCGGGCCCAGGGGCTGGTGGTTCGCTCGGTGACGCTCGGTCTCGATCAGGTGCCCCGGGCGCTCGCCGCGCGTGACACGCGCGGGCTGGTCAAGCTGGTGGCGGAGGAGGGCAGCCTTCGTCTGCTCGGCGCGCAGATCCTTGCCCCCGAGGGCGCGGATTCGATCCAGACGGCGGTGCTGGCCATCAAGCACCGGCTGACCGTCACCGATCTCGCGGAGACGCTGTTTCCTTATCTCACCACGGTCGAGGCATTGAAGTTAGCCGCCCTCGGGTTCCAGAAGGACGTGGCGAAGCTGTCCTGCTGCGCGGGGTAAGGCGGAGCCGGTCCCGTCGGCTATCCCTGCAAGCGGCTATCCCTCGCGGATGCCGCTGCCCTGGCGGCCCAGCATTGCGAGCAACTCACGCCGGGTCGCCGGGTCGGCGCGGAACGCGCCCAGCATCCGGCTGGTCACCATCGTCACGCCCGGCTTATGCACCCCGCGGGTGGTCATGCACTGATGGGCCGCCTCGATGACCACCGCCACCCCGCGCGGGGCCAGCACTTCCTGGATGGTATTGGCGATCTGCGCGGTCAGCTTCTCCTGGATCTGGAAGCGCTTGGCATAGGCCTCCACCACCCGGGCGAGCTTGCTGATCCCCACCACCCGCCGGTGCGGCAGATAGGCCACATGGGCGCGCCCCAGGATCGGGGCCATATGATGCTCGCAGGTGCTTTCCAGGCGGATGTCGCGCAACAGCACGATCTCGTCGTAGCCCTCGGTCTCCTCGAACGTCCGTTCCAGCAGGGCGTGCGGGTCGGTGGAGTAGCCGGAAAAGAACTCCCGATACGCGCGGGCAACCCGCGCCGGCGTGTCGCGCAGCCCTTCGCGGCTGGGGTCGTCGCCAGCCCAGCGGAGCAGGGTGCGGATGGCATCCTCGGCCTGTTGCTGGGTGGGCGCGGCGGTCGGGCGTTCGATGATGTCCACGGGGCGGCGTTCCTTGGCGTTGGGCCGGCGGAATCGGCCCCTGCCGGCGATATGGCCCCGTTCCCGGGACCGGCAAGACGGAAAATCAGTGGACGCCGCCGGCCTGGTGCGGGCTGTCCAGGCTGAACGCCGGGATCGCCACATCCAGCGCCTCGCCCGATCCGGGATCGACCATGTGGTAGGTGCCGGCCATGAAGCCGGACGGGGTCTCCAGCGGCGTGCCGGAGGTGTATTCGAAGCTCTCGCCGGGTTCGAGCAGCGGTTGCTCGCCCACCACGCCGGCGCCGTGGACACGCTGAACCCGGCCGCGGGCGTCGGTGATCAGCCAGGTGCGGCGCAACAGCCGCAGCGGGCGCGCGCCCTCGTTGGCGATGCGCACCCGATACGCCCAGACGAAATGGCTCTGATCCGGCTCGGACTGGTCTTCCAGGTAGAACGAACGGACGCTGACCCTGACGCCCTCGGTGACGGCGGTGTATTCCTCGGCCATGAGCGGACCGTTATCCGAGGCGGGCGCGGTGTCAATGCGGCCGGCCGGGTTTGCCGTCACCGAGGGCACGCTGCTGGGCGGGCGGGTGCGCTACGCGCAGCCGGCGCGCGGGTTCCGCTCCGGGATCGAGCCGGTGCTACTGGCCGCGTTCGTTCCGGCGCGCGACGGGGACCGGGTACTGGAAGCGGGCAGCGGCGCCGGAGCCGGGCTGCTGTGTCTGGCCGCCCGCGTTCCCGGGGTGATCGGCGTCGGCGTGGAACGCGAGCCGACGCTGGCGGCGCTCGCCGCCGCCAACGCGGCGGCCAACGGGTATCATCGCCTGACGTTCCATGTGGCCGACCTGCTGGCCAACGGCCTGGAAGGCCCGTTCGACCACGCCATGGCCAACCCGCCCTACCATCGCGCGGGCGGCACCGTCTCGAGCGATGCCGCGCGCGAGACGGCCAAGCGCGCCGCCCCCGGAGGACTCGGCGCCTGGGCCAAGGCGCTGGCGCGGCAGCTGCGCCCGCGAGGCAGTGTCAGCATGATTCTCTCAGCCCCCGGCGTCCCGGAAGCACTTGAGGCGCTGACCCAAGCCGGTATCGGCAGCCTGACCTTGCTGCCGCTATGGCCGCGAGCCGGCACCGCGGCGCGACTGGTGCTGCTGCGCGGCATCCGTGGCGGACGCGCGGCCTTCACCCTGCACCCCGGCCTGATCCTGCACCGCCCCGACGGTCGCTTCACCGAAGCCACGGAAGCGGCTCTCTGGGGTGCGGCGGCGGTGGGGTGATGGGAAAGGCCAGAGGGGCGCTGCCCCTCTGGACACCCCGCCAGGGGACAAGTCCCC
>DAHWNE010000412.1 GCA_027340195.1 Acetobacteraceae bacterium
CCAGCTCGTCCGGCACCGCGGCCATCGCCTCCTTGATGATGACGGTGGCGAAGGGGATGCCCAGCGCGGCGTTCGGCCCGATCAGCCCGACCCAGCTGTTGGTCAGCGACAGCGTCCGCAGCAGCACCGTGATCGGGATCAGCAGCGAGGCCAGCGGCAGCAGCAGCGCCGACAGCACCAGCAGCAGGATCGCCCGGCTGAAGCGGATTTTCAGCCGCGCGATGGCGAAGGAGAGGGTGGTGGCCGAGAACAGGGTCACCGCCACGCTGCCGGCGGCCACCCCCACGCTGTTGAAGAAGAACCGCGCCAGATGGCCCGAGTGCAGCACGACGACGTAGTTGGCGATGGTCGGGTGCGCGGCGATCAGCACCGGCGCGAAGCTCTGGTCGGCGGTCCGGAGCGAGATGTCCACCATGTAGATGGTCGGGATCAGGCTGACCGCGGTGGCGGCGATCAGGATGGCCAGCGCCATCCGGTGCAGCCCGCGCTCAGCCACGGCCGGCGACCTCGCGGCCGGACAGCGAGAACCCGCCGCCGGCCAGCCGGTATTCGATCGCCACCAGCGCCAGCGCCAGCAGGAACAGCACCACCGCGATCGCCGAGGCATAGTGCATCTGCCCCTCCACGAACCCGGTCTGGAAGATGTAGGTCGCCAGGGTCTGCGAGGAATCCGCCGGCCCGCCCTCGGTCATCAGGTAGATCAGCGGGAATTGCTGCAACGCCTGGATGGTGCCCAGCACCACCAGCGAGATCGTGGTGCCGCCGCAGAGCGGCCAGAGGATATGGCGCACCCGCCGCCACCCCCGCGCCCCGTCGATCGCCGCCGCGTCCAGCAGCTCGCGATCGATCGCGGCCAGGCCGACGCAGTACATCAGCACGAAGAACCCGGACCATTGCCAGACATTCACCGCGATGATGGCAAGACTCGCGGTACTCGGCGCGCCGAGCAGCGAGGGGAACGCATCGGCCAGCCCCACCGCGCGGAAGGCGCCGTACAGCAGCCCATAGTCCGAGGCATAGAGCGTGTTGAACACCAGCGCGATCACCGAGGGCGTGATGACCATCGGCAGGAACAGCAGGGTGCGGAAGATGGCGCGGCCGCGCGGCAGATAGAGTTCGATCAGCAGCGCCAGCGCGAAGCCGATCGCGATTTCGAACACCAGCGAGACCACCACCCAGAGCAGCGAGTTCTCGATCGCGGTCGCGAACACCGGATCCGCGAGCGCGGCCCGGTAGTTGGCGAGACCGGCCCGTCCGTGCGGCCCGATCATGCTGGACAGCAGGTTCGCCACGATCGGCTCGGCGATGAAGACGCCGAACAGCACCGCGGCCGGAAGAACGTAGAGGGCGGCCTCCAGCCGGCCCGCGCCCAACACCGCCCCGCGTCGGCGGACGGTGCGGCGGGGCGGGGCCCCCGCCTGCACCGCGGCCGACACGCTACTTCGCCTGCGCCTGGGCGACCGCCTGCACCGCGGCCATCGCCGCCGCCGGCGTCTTGGTCCCGGCGCCGATCGCCTGCAGGTTGGAGATCAGCGCCTGGTAGATCACCGGGTTGCCGATCTGGTGCGGGTGAGCCGTCGCCAGCTCCTTGATGTAGCTGTCATAGAGTTTCCGCACCGCCGGCGGCATCGTCCCCTGCGGGCGCATGCCGTCGAAGGCGGGCAGATCGTTCAGCTGGTTCAGCGCCACCTGCTCGCCGGCGCCGCTGACGAGCTCCTTGAACACGATCGCCGTGGCGTGCTCCACCGCCGCGGATTTCGCCGCCGTCTTGGTGATCCCCCAGCCGACATCGATGCCGCCGAGCGGCGGGCTGGCCTTGCCTCCGGCCTTCAGCGCCGGAAAGAAGAACTTCTCATAACCCGACATCGTCTTCAGCGCCGGATCGGCGGAGAGATGGGTGTTCTGCAACCACCACGAGCCGAGCGACATCATGCCGACCCTTCCGGCGGCGAACAGATTGGCCCCGGTCGGGTATTGCAACGCGCTCAGCGCGCCGTTCTGCACCACGTGTTTCGTGAACAGCTCGCCCCAGACCTTGGCGGCGGCGATCATGCCGGGCCGGGTCCACACCGGATGGCCGGTCTCCGCGGCGAGCAGGTCCGGCAGATCGGTCTGCGCCGCGATCTGCATATAGACCCAGTTGTCGAACAGGCCGGTGGCACCGCCCTGATACATGGGGATGAGGCCCGCCTTGCGCAGCTTGGCCGCGTCAGCCACCAGCTGCGCGAAGGTCGCCGGCGGCGCCTTGAGGCCGGCCTTCGCGAACGCGGCCCGGTTCATCCAGAAATTCAGCACCTCCGCTTCCATCGGCAACATGTAGAAATGCGTGTCGCCGGCGGGATTGCCGAGCCGCGCCTGGGTCAGCAGCGCCGGCGCGAAATGTTTCTGCCAATCCGCCCCCCAGGCCGCGGCGGCCACCTGATCCAGCGCCAGCAGGTGCGGGCGGGTCTGCTGGGTGTAGTTGCCCGGGGTCAGGCCGACGATGTCGGGCAGGGTGCCGGAGGCCGAGGCCGCCTTCAGCGCGGTGAAATACGCCGTGTGCGGTTGGATCGTGGCGCGGATCCGGATGTCGGGATGTTTTTTCTCGATCGCCGCGACCATCGCCTTCATCGTCGGCGTCACCGGGCTCCACGACCAGAGCGTCACGGTGACCGGCGCGGCGGCCAGCGCGGTGCCGGCGAAGCCGGCCGCGGCCGCCAGGCCGAGCGCGGCGCGGCGTAGGGCGCACCAGGGTGCGCGCCAGGGTGTATGCGGCATGGACGATCCTCCTTCCCGAACCGCTGCCCGGGCTTGACGCCCCGCAGCCTAGTGGAACAGTGTTCCGCCATCATGCGGCATGTCAAGGGCCTGCTGGCCCGTTCGGTCGATGTGGTCGAACTGCTAGCCGCCGGCCCCGCGCCGCTGCGACTGAGCGACATCGCGTCCCGGCTGGAACTGCCGAAAAGCGCCACGCACCGGCTGTTGCGCGAGCTCGTGTCGCTGGGGTGGGTGGAGCAGGAGGCGGCGGAGGGGCGCTATCGGCTGAGCCTCCGCTTCGCCCTGCTGGGCAGCCGCGGCCTGCGCGCCACCGGCCTGCCGGAGCTGGTCCGTCCGCTGTTGCAGGCGCTGGCCGATGCGACCCGGGAGCTGGCGCGGCTGACCCTGGCGAGCGACGACGGGTTGGTCTGGCTCGCCTCCGCGCAGGGCGCGCCGGCCGGGCTGATGTATCAGCCCGCCATGGACGGCCCGCTGGTCCTGCACGCCACCGCCAACGGCAAGGCGTTCCTCGCCGCGCTGCCGCCGGAGCGGGCGGAGGCGCTGGCCCGCGCGGGCGGCCTTGGGGCGCGGCGCCCGACGTCGCGCACCCTGGCCGACTGGCCGGCGCTCGCCGCCGCCCTGGCCGAAACCCGCGCCCGCGGCTACGCGCTGGCCGAGGAGGAGGCGGAACCCGGCGTCACCGCGGTCGCGGTGGCGATCCTGGGGGCGGATCGGGCGCCGGTCGGCACCGTCTCGGTCGCCGGTCCCAGCCTGCGCCTGCCTCCGGCGCGGTACCCCGCGCTCGCCGCCGTGCTGGCCGAGACCGCCGCGGCGCTGGCGGGCGAGTGGCCCGTCGGGCGGGTTTCACAAAACCGTCAAACCGAATCCGCCGCCGCCCCCCTATAGCCGGCGCGTCGCATCTGCCCCGCCCCCGGGTGGGGCCTGTCACGCGGAGAGAGAAACCGAATGCCCAACACCATTGCCCGCCGCGCGCTGCTCGCCGGCGCCTGCGCGCTCGCCCTGACCACCGGGGCGGCCATCGGCCACGCCCGTGCCGCCGGAGT
>DAHWNE010000430.1 GCA_027340195.1 Acetobacteraceae bacterium
CCCACCCGCTGGGCCAGCGTCTGGCGGCGATGTTGGCGCTCGCGCCCGCCCGGTTGCCCACCGAAGCCCCCACCGCGCCCGGAGTCTATCCGGCCCAAGGGCCCCGGCGCGGGCGGGTGGCGTTGCTCGCCGGCTGCGCGCAGCAGGCGCTGGCCCCGGAGATCAACGCCGCCACCATCCGCCTGCTCACCCGCATGGGGGTGGAGGTGGTGGTACCGGCGGCGGCCGGCTGCTGCGGCGCGCTGACGCACCATATGGGTCGCCACGAGGCCGCGCTGGCGGCGGCGGGGACGAATATCGCCGCCTGGTCGGCGGAAGCCGAGACCGGTGGGCTGGACGCGATCGTGGTCAATGCCTCCGGCTGCGGAACGGTGGTGAAGGATTACGGCTTCATGTTCCGCACCATGGCCGAGCCGTTGCGCGCGCAGGCGGCGCGGGTCGCGGCGCTGGCGGTGGACATCAGCGAGTATCTCGTCCGGGTGGGCTATGCGCCGAGCCGACCGGCACCGGGGCTGCGGGTGGCTTATCATGCCGCGTGCAGTTTGCAGCATGGCCAGCAGATCACGCTGGAACCGAAGGAGTTGCTGACCCGGGCCGGCTTCACCGTGGTGGAACCGGCCGAGGCGTTCCTGTGCTGCGGCTCGGCCGGCACCTACAACTTGATGCAACCCGAGATCGCCGGGCAGCTGCGCGCGCGCAAGCTTCAGACGCTGGTGGCGCTGAGGCCGGATGTGATCGCGGCGGGAAATATCGGCTGTATCACCCAGCTTGCAGGCGGAGAGGTACCGGTGGTGCATACCGTGGCGCTGCTGGACTGGATGGCGGGAGGGCCCGCGCCGACGGAGTTGGGGGGTATTTCCGGCGCGCCGGTCGCACCAATTGCCGGAGTCAAGCAGGAGACCGGTCGGGTCTGATGCCAATATTGCGTCCGCACATTTAGATCATTACAGAAACATTTTCTCCGGCGCTCTGACGGCGATGAGAGAGCAGGCGAAGGCGCGTTCGATAACCCGGTGATAGCAGCCGAGACGCTTGCCGGTCTCGACCCCGCGCCGGGCGATGCGCGGCGCGATGCCTCGCCGCCGGCAGGCGTGGCGTCAGCGGCGATGATCATAGGCCATGTCCGCGTGCCGCTTTCTCGGCCGGCGCGCGGCCGGCCGCGCTTACCGCGGATCGCCGGGATCGCATCGCGCGCACCAGACCAGGCCACCCACAGCAAGACGGCCGGCATGAGCGCATGCATCGGCTACATCGACCTGGAGCAAAAAACCTGCAACCCAGCGCCAACCGTTCGGCACGAGGTTGTGACCCATGTCTTAGGAACAGATCGTCACCCATGTGTCCGGTATGGACAACAGGCAACTGGCGTCCGCGGCGGGATTCGAACCCACGACCCCAGGATTCATCCCACCACGGCTTACGCCGCCGGCACCACCCTAAGGTGCCGTTCGTGGGCTGGACTGTCCCTTCACCCTTTACCCCCGGCGCAAGGCGCCCAGGGCCGACAGGTGCCGCCCGTCCAGTCTCTACACCGTCCCCGGCGTGACGGGGCTTGGCTCGGGATCGGCCAGACCCGAGCGGGCCCCGGCGTTCCCCGACTTTGAGCGGATCCACGGCGGAGTTTCCAACCGCCGCGCCCAGTTCTGCAACAAGGAATCCTGTGCTCTATCCTGCTGAGCTACGCGGACGCAGGCGGTCTTTCTAGCCGCCCCCGGGGTGAAAGAAAAGGGCGATCCCCCCGGCGCTTCCGGTCCGCCCCGGGAACGGGCTATAGAGAACGCGGCTGGACCGAAGCCGATCGCGGCCGCGAGGCCGGTGGGTATCACGCCCCCGGCCCCGAGGCCTGTCTGTCCCGGCCATCCCGCCTTCCCCACCGCGAGGTTCCGGTGCTGACAGAGCGTGAGACCGTCCGTTTCCTGACCGCCAGCCAGGAGATATGGTTGCGGCATTTTCCGGCGCTGCACCGCCGCGCGCAGTGGCATCTGACCAGTCACCTCGCGGTGCGCGCACGCACCGGCGCTGCGCTCGGCGAGCTCTACGGCTTGGTCAAGCAGGTGTTCCTGCTCGATGACGCAACCGTGCGCGAGCGCATCGCGGAATTGCGCGGTCTTGGCCTCTGCGCGCTGGATCCGGCCGACGCCCCGCTCACCGCACGCACCCTGGTGGTGCCCAGCGCCACGCTGTTGACCCAGTATGATGTCTATCTGCGCGATATCGGCGTGCGGCTGCTGACCCTGGGCGCGGCGTTGGCCGGACTGCGCGCCACCACCGCGGTGGCGATCGACGCGCCAAACCGGGCCGCGCTGCTGGAGGCGGTGGAAGCCGCGCAGGAGACCTGGCTCGCCGGCGCCGAACAGCTGTTCGAGGCCACCAATCTTTCCCGCGCCCGGCGCATCGACGCGCGGCGGCATCTGCTGTCGGTCTCGCACAGCACCTTGTTGCTGATGGCGCTCGAGCAGAAATTCGCCGCCCCCCGCCCGGCCGGCACCGAGGAGGAAGACGGGCTGCTGGCCGACCAGATGGCGGCCGCGCTGCTGGGCGCGATCAAGCAGAACTTCCAGACCACCCGCGATCACCTGGCCTATCTAATGCGGATCGGGTTGATCGAACGTCGTCCGGGCCGGGCGCTGCGGGTCGGGCTGGCGGTTGCGGCCGAAGCTCCCTACGCTGCGGTGCTCACCCGCTCGGCCACCGCGCTGGCCGGCCGAGCGGAGGCGCTATCGCGGCGCGCCGGGGCGGAGGATGGCACCGGGCTCGCGCATATCGTGCTGCCCGACATCGCCGAACGCGCGGCGGCACTGGTCATTACCGGCCCGGGAGATCCGCCGCCGCGGATCGAGCTGGGAGAGGAGCCGCTGGTGATCGGCCGCGCCCCGGGGGCCGGGTTGATGCTGCCCTCGGCCCAGGTTTCGCGCGCGCATTGCCGGCTGGAGGTCGCCGACGGCGCGGTGCTGGTGACCGATCTCAATTCCACCAACGGCACCTTCATCGACAATGCGCGCATCGCCGGCACCGCGCGGCTGGAACCGGGCTCGGTGCTGCGAGTCGGCCCTTATCGCCTGACCATTCCCGATAGCGCGCCCGAAGGCACCATCCGGGCCAGCGCCACTTTGCGCGGGCTCGGCAAGGCGGGTTGATCTCCTGGTCATAACCAGAACAAAATAGGACTTTCCAGGAAAGTCGCGGGGATTCCCCCCGACCCCTCACCCCCCGAATCCGCCGGAATTCCCCGCCACAGCTTCCTGTATGCAATGCCACAGGAGGGCGATACCACTCCGCCCGTCCCGCTCCCCTACGGGACACTGGCTTTCGCCAACAGGAAGTCTTCCCCCTCGGAGCTTCCTGGCCAGGTCGAGCAGCGGCGCGGTCATCCTGCCCCTCGGATGGCCGCCGCCCTGTCGGCACCGGGTCGCGCCGGGCATGTCCAGGCCGCAAGGCTAAAACCCGGCGCGCGAACTTCCCCAGGTTCGTCATGGCACGCCCGGTGCCGCCCCTTTTTCCCGCCAAGCTCGCGGGAATGTGTTTGCGGCACGACGGACAACGGACCAGGCCGGCGTCATGTTCGAACCGGTCGATCAGAAATATGGTTGTAACGCTCCCCGGACTAGACATGCCGCACCCGATCTCCGAGCCTAGGCGAATCCTCCGATGCCCCCCTCCCCCTCGTTACGCGCGGGCCATGTGATGCGAGCCGGCTTGCGCGGGGCGGTCTTCGCCGTGCTGACCGTCGTCATGGCGGGCCTGTTGGCGCGGCACCTGGTGGAGACGGGCCAGTCGGTGGCGCGGCTGGCACGCGCCGGGCTCGAAACTTCGGCCACCACCGCGGCCCGGGCCGCCGATGCCGCGCTGGGCCGGTTCTCCGACCGGGCCAGCCGCATCACCGCCGCGGATCTGCGCGGCGACCGTCTGGCGCTGACCGCCCGGCTGCTGCACATGCAAATCGCCTTGCCGGGCCTGCGCGAGGTCTTCGCCGCCTCCGCGACCGGCACGCTCACCGCCGCCTCCGAGCCGCTGCCGGGAACCGTGCCGGACCTTTCGGCCCGCGGCTGGTTCCAGCGGTCGATCACGGCCCGGGACGGACAAGTCGGGTTGGCGCTGGCCGCGCCGGGCTGGTCCCACGACGGAACGATGACGATTCTGACCTACCCGGTCCGGGACAGCGCGGGCACGGTGGTGGGCATAGTGGGGGCACTCGCGGGCCCGGACTGGGGTGCACGGCTGCTCGCGCGCGCGCCGCTCAGCCCAGGCGCGCGTCTGCGCCTGCGGACCTCGGACGGGGCGATCCTGGCCACGGCCGCGTCCCGTGCCGGGGAAGCCGGCCCGTCCGACTGGCAATCGATGCCGGCGGAGATGCTCGCCCGCTTCGCGCTGCGCGCCGTTCCTGTCCGGCTGGCCGTGGCGGTGCCGCTGCGTGGCGCCGCTGCCGGGCTGACGGCCGAAATGTCGCGTACATCCGCCTGGGCGGTCTATTGGCCCCTGTTGCGCGGTGGGGTCGCCGGCGCGGGGCTCGAGTTCCTGGCTCTCTGGGCGGTGTTCGGCGTGCTGCTGCTGCGCCGCCCGGCCGCCGTGAAGCGGCCCGCTCCGGCCTCGGCAGCGGCGCCGGCCCCCACGATGCCGGCCCCTGCCGTCGCGCCGCCGCCAACCCTGCCCGATCGTGCCGAGGCCGCCGAGACCGCGCTGGCCGAAGCCCGCCGGGCACTGGCCGCCACCAAGCGCGAGCAGGAAACCGCGCTCGCCGCGATCGGCCATGACATGCGCACGCCGATGCAGAGCGTGCTGGGCATCTGCGATCTGCTGCTGGACGGGACGCTCGAGGACGAGCCGCGCCGCTGGGTGGAACAGCTGCGCGCCAGCGCCAC
>DAHWNE010000028.1 GCA_027340195.1 Acetobacteraceae bacterium
GGCGGTGAGGGACATGGCGGGGACTCCCGGGTTGCGGACGCGCCGACAGTCGCAAGCGGCATGCCAGGGCGCGCGGCGCGGACTCGCGTCGGCCTGGGCGGAAGATGCCGGGCAGGACCTGCCGGGCGGGACAAACCAGCCGGGCGCCGCCGGCGGTTGACGGGGCTCCGGGGCTGATCGACGGTCCGGCCCGGCCGGTCGCCCCGACCGGAACCGGGAAGCTTGGAAGCACGCTGATGTCCGAACCGCCATCCGCCGCGCCCTATGGCGGTCCTGCCGCCGAGGCGGCGCGCAAGCCCGTCACCCTGCACCGCTTGCGGGCGATGCGGGCGGAGGGGACGAAGATCGCCATGCTCACCGCCTATGACGCGGCGAGCGCGCGGCTGCTCGACGATTGCGGGGTGGATTGCCTGCTGGTGGGCGACTCGCTCGGGATGGTCATGCAGGGGCATGGCTCGACCCTGCCGGTGACGCTGGAGCAGATGGTCTATCACACCGCCTGCGTCGCGCGCGGCAATCGCAGCGCCTGGCTGGTGGCCGACCTGCCGTTCGGCAGCTACCAGGGCGGCGTCGGGCAGGCGGTGGCGAGCGCGGTGGCGCTGATGCAGGCCGGGGCGCAGATGGTGAAGCTGGAAGGCGGCGGCTGGACGGCGCCGATCGTGGCCGCGCTGGTCGAGCGCGGGATTCCGGTCTGCGCCCATCTGGGGCTGACGCCGCAGAGCGTCCATGCGCTGGGCGGCTATCGGGTCCAGGGGCGCGGGGAGGATGCGGCCGCGGGGCTGCGCGCGCAGGCGCTGGAACTGGGTGAAGCGGGGGCGGCGATGCTGGTGCTGGAACTGGTGCCCGGCGCGCTGGGCGCCGGGATCAGCGCCGCCTGGCCCGGCATCACCATCGGCATCGGTGCCGGCAGCGGGACGCATGGTCAGGTGCTGGTGCTGCACGACATGCTGGACATCACGCCCGGGGCGAAGCCGAAATTCGTGCGCAATTTCATGGCGGGGGCGGGGAGCATCGCCGAGGCGGTGCGGGGGTACGTGCGGGCGGTGAAATCCGGTGCGTTCCCGGACGATGCGGTGCACGGGTACGGTGGATAGCGGCGGTGCCGCAGGTCAGCGCCGTGGCGACGGCGGTTACCGCCGGTTCGCCCGACGGTGACGACGCGCTGGCCGGCCGGCGCCGTCCGGGCCCTCCGGGACCGGCGCGTCAGAGCGTGATCGCGATGGCACGCGGTCAGGCAGGGAGCGGCGGCCGGTCTCGGGCGCCGGTCAGCGGGCCTGCCGGTGATACTCCCGGTTCGGCATCATATCCGTCGCCGACGCCATCCGATTCGACAGGTTGAAGAAGCCGATCGTTTCGGAAAGGTCGAACATGTCCTCGGCGGAGAGCCCCGCCGCCGCCAGCGCGTCGCGGTCCGCCTGGTCCACCAGCCACGGCGTCGTGGTCATCTTCCAGGCGAAATCCAGCATCGCCCGCTGGCGCGGATCGAGCGCGGCGACCCGGTAGTTCAGCGCCATCATCTCCCCGAGTTCGGGATCGCCCGAGAGCTGGCGCACCGCCGCGCCATGCGCGACCAGGCAGTAGTAGCAGCGGTTGGCCGAGGACACGACCACCGCCACCATCTCGCGTTCCAGCTTGGACAACCCGGAGGGCGACAGCATGATCTCGTTATACATCGCCATGAAATGGCGCAGTCGCTGCGGCTTTAGGCTGTAGGCGCTGAAGACGGCCGGCACGAAGCCCAGCTTCTCCTCGCATTTGCGCCAGATCGCGCGGAGGTCGTCATCGAGCCCCGCCGGGTCGGGCACGCCGAGGCGGGAGATGTGGTCGGGTTGCGGCATGATCGTCTCCTTGCAGGGCGGCGGAGTGTCCGGCGGGACCGCGTCGGTGTCGAGCCGGCGGTCAGGTCAGGACCGCCGCGCCGCCGGCTTCAACCGGCCGGCCCGGCCATGATACGCTGCCCGCCATGACCCAGCATGACCTCATCCTCCGCCACGCCACCGTCATCGACGGCACCGGCGCCCCCCGCTACCGCGCCGATGTCGCGGTCTCCGGCGACCGCATCGCCGCCATCGGCGACCTCGGCGGGCACGCCGGCGCGCGGGAGATCGACGCCACCGGCAAGGTGCTCGCCCCCGGCTTCATCGACGCCCATACCCATGACGACCGCGCCGTGCTGTGCGGCCCGGACTGCATGGGCTGCAAGATGTCGCAGGGGGTGACCACGGTGGTGGTGGGCAATTGCGGCATCAGCCTCTCGCCCGCGCGCATGACGCGCCGCCCGCCGCCGCCGCTCGACCTGCTGGGCGGGGAGGAATGGTGGACCTTCGACAGTTTCGGCGCCTACGCCGAAAAACTCCGCGCCGAGCCGGCGCCGGTGAACACGGTGGCGCTGATCGGGCACATGTCGTTGCGGGTTGAGGCGATGGGCGGGGACACCCAGCGCCCGGCCAGCGATGCCGAAGCCGAACGGATGCGCGCGCGCCTCGCCCAGGCCCTGGCCGAGGGCGCCTCCGGCTTTTCCACCGGCCTCTACTACCCGCCCAACATCAAGGCGCCGACCGAGGAAGTGATCGCCGTGGCGGAGGCGCTGCGCGAGGCCGGCGGCCTCTATGTCACGCATATGCGCGATGAGGCGAGCGGCGTGCTGACCTCGATCGAGGAGACGCTGCGGATCGGTCGGGAGAGCGGCAGCGCGGTGGTCATCAGCCACCACAAATGCACCATGCCGGAAAACTTCGGCCGCTCCGCCGAGACCCTGCCGCGCATCGCCGCCGCCGCGCGCGAGCAGCGCGTCGCCTTCGACGTCTATCCCTACGCCGCCGGCTCGACCGTGCTGATCCCGGACCGGCTGCGCGCCGACGTGCCGGTGCGGCTCACCTGGTCGGTGCCGCATCCCGAGCAGGCCGGGCGGATGCTGGACGACATTGCGCGGGACTGGAACCTGACCCCGCGGCAGGCGGCGGAACGGTTGCTGCCGGCGGGGGCGATCTTCTTCCAGATGGACGAGGCGGACGTGCGGCGCATCCTCGCCGATCCCCTGGCTATGATCGGCAGCGACGGGCTGCCGCATGACGCCCGCCCGCATCCGCGGCTGTGGGGCACGTTCCCCCGCGTGCTGGGCCATTACGCGCGCGACCTGGGGCTGTTTTCGCTGGAGGCGGCGGTGCGCAAGATGACCGGCCACACCGCGGCGGTGTTCGGGCTGATCGACCGCGGCGTGATCCGGGCGGGGGCGTGGGCGGATCTGGTGCTGTTCGATCCGGACCGGGTGCGCGACGCCGCGACCTATGACGCGCCGACCCTGCCGGCGGAGGGGATTCTCGAGACCTGGGTGAACGGCCAGTCGGCCTTCGCCGCCGGGGCGGCGACCGCGGCGCGGGCAGGGCGGCTGGTGACGCGGGGACGGGGGTAGGGGGCGAGCTACCCCGCCTTCCGCTCCCACCCGCGCGGCCCCTGCTGCCAATAGACCGGCGCCAGCCCCGCCGCCGTCGCCGCCCGCCAGCGTCCGCGCGCCGCCTCGACCGCCGCCGGATCGGTGCCGTCGAACAGATCGAAAATCCGCGCGTAGGCATCCCAGCGCGCGGTCGCCGCCCCGCCGGTCAGGAACAGGAAGCGCGCGCCGTTCGGCGCCTCCTCGGTCGCGGTCAGCCAGATCGGCTGCAACGCCGCATCCCCGTCGGCCGCGGTGCCGTGCGGCAGCCAGGTCTCGCCCGGCGCCTCCCATAACGCCGAATCCAGCGCCGCCACCTGCTCCGGCGTCGGCGCCAGCACCACCGCCCGCTCCCCATCCCGCAGCGTCCGCGCCAGCAGCGAGGGCAGCGCCGCCTCCAGCCTGGTTCGGGTCAGGTGGTAGAAGCCGACCGAGGTCATTCGCCTCCGGCTTCGTAATGCGCCGCCACCAGCCGGTCGAGCAGCCGCACGCCGAACGCGGTGGCGCCCTTGGGCGTGCGCGGCGCGTCCTTCGAGGACCACGCCATGCCGGCGATATCCAGATGCGCCCAGGGCTTCCCGTTGACGAAACGTTGCAGGAACTGCGCGGCGGTGATCGACCCGCCGGGCCGGCCGCCCACGTTTTTCATGTCGGCGATGGCGGATTTCAGCTGCTCGTCATAGGCCTCGGCCAGCGGCATCCGCCACAGCTTCTCCCCGGTCTCCCGCCCGGCCGCATCGAGCCGCGCCGCCAGCGTGTCGTCGTTGGCGAACATCCCGGCGTGCTCGTGGCCCAGCGCGATGATGATCGCCCCGGTCAGGGTGGCCAGATCCACCATGAACTGCGGATCGAATGTTTTCTGACAATACCACAGCACGTCGGCCAGGACCAGCCGTCCCTCGGCGTCGGTGTTGATGACCTCGACGGTCTGGCCGGAATAGCTGCGCACCACGTCGCCCGGCCGCTGGGCGGTGCCGGAGGGCATGTTCTCCACCAGCCCGATCAGCCCCACCGCGTTCACCCGGGCGCGGCGCCCGGCGAGTGCCGCCATCAGCCCGGTGACGGTGCCGGCGCCGGCCATGTCCCATTTCATGTCCTCCATCCCGCCGGCCGGCTTGATGCTGATGCCGCCGGTATCGAAGGTCACGCCCTTGCCGATGAACGCCACCGGCTTCGCCCCCGGCGCCCCGCCGTTCCAGCGCATCACCACCATTCGCGGCTCGTTGGCGCTGCCCTGCGCCACCCCCAGCAGGGCGCCGAAGCCCAGCGCCGAGAGCTCGGCGGGCCCCATCACCTCCACCTCCAGCCCCAGCGCGGTCAGCGCCTGGCAGCGTTCGGCGAAGCTGGCGGGGTTCAGGACGTTCGGCGGCTCGCTCACCAGGTCGCGGGTCAGGAACACCCCCTCCGCCACCGGGCGCAGGGAGGCGAACGCCGCCGTCGCCGCGGCGGGATCGGCCACCAGTATCGAAAGCGCGGTCAGCCGCGGCTTGTCCTCCGGCTTCTCCTTGGTGCGGTAGCGGTCGAAGCGATAGGCGCGCAGCGCCGCCCCCAGCGCGAAGGCGGCGGCCTCCGCGGGCGAGAGCGCATCGGCCGCCACCGCCACGTCGGTCGCGCGCGCCAG
>DAHWNE010000029.1 GCA_027340195.1 Acetobacteraceae bacterium
GCGTATTCGCCGAGGAAGAACAGCGCGAAGCTCATCGAGCTGTATTCCACGAAGAACCCGGCGACGATCTCCGATTCGCCCTCCGGCAGGTCGAACGGGGACCGGTTGGTCTCGGCCAGGGTGGAGATGAAGAAGATCACGAACATCGGGAATAGCGGGATGCAGAACCAGATGTGCCGCTGCGCCTCGACGATGGCGTTCAGGTTCAGGCTGCCGGCCACCAGCAGCACCGAGACGATGACGAAGCCCATCGAGACCTCGTAGCTCACCATCTGCGCCGCCGAGCGCAGCGCGCCCAGGAACGGGTATTTCGAGTTGCTCGCCCAGCCGGCGATGATGATGCCGTACACCCCCATCGAGCTGATCGCAAACAGATACAGAACCCCGACGTTGATATTGGCGATCGCCCAGCCCGCGTTCACCGGGATCACCGCCCAGGCCAGCATCGCCAGACCGAAGGTGAGCATCGGTGCCAACAGGAACAGCGCGCGGTTGGCGCCCGAGGGGATCACCGTCTCCTTGACGATCATCTTGAGCGCGTCGGCGAACGGCTGCAGCAGCCCGAACGGGCCGACCACATTGGGCCCGCGGCGCATCTGGATCGCCGCCAGCACCTTGCGCTCGGCATAGGTCAGGTAGGCGACCATGATGAGCAGCGGCACCAGCAGCGCCAGCGCCTCGGCGAACAGCAGGATCACATGGCCCGGCTCGGTCTGGAAGAACCCCATCGCGCTCACTCCGCCGCCGCGGCCAGCGGGGCCGCGAAGGTCGCGCTGCATTCGGCCATGGTGGGGCTGGCGCGGCTGATCGGGTCGGTGCGGTAGTAATCCGGGATCGTCACCGCGAAGGGGGCGGACCCCAGCGCCGCCGCATCGCCGGGCGGCGGGGTGGGGTCGGTGCATCCGAAGCGCGGCAGGAAGCCGACCCGGCCGAACACCGGATTGGCCTGGTCGAGCTGCGCCCGCAGCGCGTCGAGGTCGTCGTAGGGGAGCGTGTGTCCCAGGGCGGCGCTGAGGGCGCGCAGGATCTTCCAATCCTCCCGCGCCTCCCCGGGCGGGAAGACGGCGCGCTGGCCGCGCTGGACCCGCCCCTCGGTGTTCACATAGGTGGCGTCTTTCTCCGTGTAGGCGGCGCCGGGCAGGATGACATCCGCCCGCGCGGCGCCGGCATCGCCGTGATGGCCCTGATAGACCACGAACGTCGTGGCCGGGATGCGCCCGGCATCGATCGCGTCCGCCCCCAGCAGGAACAGCACATCGACCCCGCCCGCCACCATCTCGGCCGCCGTCTTGCCGCGCGGGCCCGGCACGAAGCCGAGGTCCAGCGCGCCGGTCATTCCGGCGGCGTGATGCAGCAGGTTGAACCCATGCCAGTCGGCGCGCAGCCCGCCCGCGCCCGCCGCCACCGCCCAGGCGGCGGCAAGCACCGCCGCGCCATCCGGCCGCGCGGTCGCGCCCGCGCCCAGGATCACCATCGGCTTGGCCGCGCCCGCCAGCAACGCGGCGCCGGCCGCGATCGCCTCCGGCCTATCGCCCAGATGGCGCGCCGGGTAGGTGAGCTCGGCCGCCGGGCCGACCAGCCCCACCGGACTCCCCGCCGCCAGCCAGCGCTTGCGGATGCGCGCGTTCAGCACCGGCGCCTCGCGCCGCGGGTTGGTGCCGATCAGCAGGATCGCGTCGGCCTCGTCGATGCCGGCGATGCCGCTGTTGAAGCAGTAGAAATCCCGTCGTTCCGTGGAGAGCTGCTCGCCGCGCTGGCGGCAATCCAGGTTGACCACGCCCAGCCGGCGCATCAGGTCGCGCAGCGCCAGCACCGATTCCGCGTCCACCAGATCGCCGGTGATGGCGCCGATCCGCTCCGGCCGCGCCGTGGCGAAGCGGTCCGCCACCGCGGCGAAGGCCTCATCCCACGATGCCGGGGCGAGCTTGCCGTCCCGCCGCACCCAGGGCCGATCCAGCCGCCGGCGCTTCAGCCCATCGACGGAGAAGCGGGATTTGTCGCCCAGCCACTCCTCGTTCACGTCGTCATTGAGGCGCGGTAGGATGCGCAGCACCTCGGGTCCGCGCGCATCGACGCGGATCGCCGCCCCCACCGCATCCAGCACATCGACGCTGTCGGTCTTGGAGAGCTCCCACGACCGCGCCACGAACGCATAGGGCTTGGAGGTCAGCGCGCCGACCGGGCAGAGATCGATGATGTTGCCCGACAGTTCGGAACCCAGCGCCTTTTCGACATAGGTGCCGACTTCCATGTTCTCGCCGCGGGCGGTGGCGCCGAGATCGGGCACGCCCGCCACTTCGGTGATGAAACGGATGCAGCGCGTGCAATGGATGCAGCGCGTCATCACCGTCTTCACCAGCGGGCCGAGGTTCTTGTCCTTCACCGCGCGCTTGTTTTCTTCGTAGCGGGACCGGCCGGCGCCGTAGCCGAGCGCCTGGTCCTGCAGGTCGCACTCCCCGCCCTGATCGCAGATCGGGCAATCCAGCGGGTGGTTGATGAGCAGGAACTCCATCACCCCGCGCCGCGCGTTGCGCACCATCGGGCTGTCGGTATGCACCACCATGCCCTCGGCGGCCGGCCAGGCGCAGGAGGCGATCGGCTTGGGCGGCGCCTTCTCGATCTCCACCAGGCACATGCGGCAATTGCCGGCGATCGAGAGGCGTTCGTGGTAGCAGAAGCGCGGGATTTCGATGCCGGCGGCCTCCGCCGCCTGCAGCACGGTCGCGCCGGCGGGGACCTCGACCTCGATGCCGTCGATGGTGAGCTTGGTCATCTCCTACTCCGCCGCCATCGGCATCGCTTGCCGCGCCTGATACGCCGCGATTCGCGCTTCCATCACCGGGCGGAAATGCCGGATCAACCCCTGGATCGGCCAGGCCGCGGCATCGCCCAGCGCGCAGATCGTGTGGCCTTCCACCTGCCGCGTCACCTGCTCCAGCGTGTCGATCTCCTCCGGGTCCGCGCGGCCCTCGACCATCCGGTTCATCACCCGCATCATCCAGCCGGTTCCCTCGCGGCACGGGGTGCATTGGCCGCAGCTCTCGTGCTTGTAGAACTGGCTGAGGCGCGCGATGGCGCGGATGATGTCGGTGGATTGGTCCATCACGATCACCGCCGCGGTGCCGAGACCCGAGCGCACCTCGCGCAGACTGTCGAAATCCATCAGCACCGAATCGCAGACCGATTTCGGGATCACCGGCACCGAGGCCCCGCCCGGGATCACCGCCAGCAGATTGTCCCACCCCCCGCGCACGCCGCCGGCATAGCGGTCGATCAGCTCGCGCATCGGGATGCCGAGCTCCTCCTCCACGTTGCAGGGCTTGTTCACGTGACCCGAGATGCAGAACACCTTGGTCCCGGTGTTGTTCTTCCGTCCCAGCCCGGCGAACCAGGCCGCCCCCCGGCGCAGGATGGTCGGCGCCACGGCGATGCTTTCGACGTTGTTCACCGTGGTCGGGCAGCCGTAGAGCCCCATCGCCGCGGGGAAGGGCGGCTTCATCCGCGGCATCCCCTTCTTGCCTTCCAGGCTTTCCAGCAGCGCGGTTTCTTCCCCGCAGATATACGCCCCGGCGCCACGATGCAGGAAGACATCGCAATCATAGCCCGACCCGCAGGCATTCTTGCCGATCAGCCCGGCGGCGTAGGCCTCGGCGATCGCGGCATCCAGCACCTTCGCCTCGTTGGCGAACTCGCCGCGGATGTAGATATAGGCCGCGCTCGCGCCCATCGCGAAGCAGGCGATCAGGCAGCCCTCGATCAGCTTGTGCGGGTCGTGGCGGATGATGTCGCGGTCCTTGCAGGTGCCGGGCTCGCTCTCGTCGGCGTTCACCGCCAGATAGCCCGGCCGCCCGTCCGATTGTTTCGGCATGAACGACCATTTGAGGCCGGTGGGAAAGCCCGCGCCGCCGCGCCCGCGCAGGCCGGAGGCTTTCATCTCCTCGACGATCGCCTCCCGTCCGCGCGCCAGGATGTCCTTGGTGCCGTCCCAATCCCCGCGCCGCCGCGCCGCCGCCAGCCGCCAGTCGTGCAGGCCATAGAGATTGGTGAAAATCCGGTCCCGATCAGCCAGCATCGGCCTGTTCCCCCGGCGCAAAGGCAAGCGTGGTCAAGGTCATCGGTCCGCCTTCGGGCGCCGAGGCCTGCCGTCCGGCCATCGAGCCCGCCGGCGGCGGCGTGCCGTCGCGCAGTGCCGCGAGCAGGGCGCGGGTCCGATCGGCGTCCATGTCCTCGTAGAAATCGTCGTTCACCTGCAGGATCGGCGCGTTGACGCAGGCACCGACGCATTCCACCTCGGTCATGGTGAACATCCCGTCGGCGCTGGTCTCGCCCCAGCCCTCGATGCCGGTCGCTTCCCGGCAGGCCGCCACCACCGCGTCCGACCCGCGCAGCCAGCACGGGGTGGTGGTGCAGAGTTGCAGATGCCACTTCCCGATCGGGCGCAGGTTGAACATCAGATAGAAGGTGGCGACCTCGAAGACGCGGATCGGCGGCATGGCGAGGCGGGCGGCCACCGCCTCCATCCCCGCCCGCGGCACCCAGGCGCTGCCGGTGGTCCGCTTCATCTGCTTCTGCACCACATAGAGCAGCGGGATCACCGCGCTTGCCTGCCGTCCGGGCGGGTATTTGGCCAGATGCACCGCGATCTCGGCCTCGCTCTCGGCGTCGAAGGCGAATTGCGCGGGCTGCCAGGGCTCCTGGCCCGGGGGAAACTCGCCAGGGGAAACGTCTGAAGCGTCGGTCATGCGCCTACCTGTCGATCTCGCCGAAGACGATGTCCACCGAACCGATGATCGCCACCGCGTCGGCCAGCATGTGCCGCTTCGCCAGGTGTTCCATCGCCTGGAGGAACGCGAACCCGGTCGGGCGGATCTTGCAGCGATACGGCTTGTTGGTTCCGTCGGCCACCAGATAGACGCCGAACTCGCCCTTCGGGCTTTCGGTCGCGGTGTAGGTGGCTCCCGCCGGGACGTGGAAGCCCTCGGTATACAGCTTGAAGTGATGGATCAGCGCTTCCATCGACCGCTTCATCTCGCGCCGCGGCGGCGGCGAGATCTTGTTGTCTTGCAGCTTGATCGGGCCTTCCGGCATCTTCGCCAGGCACTGGCGGATGATCTTCACGCTCTCGCGCATTTCCATCAGCCGCACCAGATAGCGGTCGTAGCAATCGCCGTTGCGACCCACCGGCACCTGGAAGTCCACTTCCGCGTATTTGTCGTAGGGCTGGGCCCGGCGCAAATCCCACGGAACGCCGGAGGCGCGCAGCGGCGGCCCGCTCCAGCCCCAGGCCAGCGCATCCTCCGGCGTCATCACGCCGATATCCACCGTTCGCTGCTTCCAGATCCGGTTCGCCGTCAGCAGCCCCTCGAGCTCGTCGATGAAGTTCGGGAACCGCTCGGTCCATTCGCCGATCCGGTCGGCAAGTCCCGCCGGCAGGTCGCGGCTGACCCCGCCCGGGCGATAGTAATTCGCGTGCAGTCGGGCGCCGGAGGCCGCCTCGTGGAACTCCATCAGCTTCTCGCGTTCCTCGAAGCCCCACAGCGGCGGCGTGATCGCGCCGACGTCCAGCGCATAGGTGGTAAGATTGAGCAGATGGTTCAGCACCCGGGTGATCTCGGCGAACAGGGTGCGAATCCATTGCGCGCGCTCCGGCGCGGTCACGCCGAGCAGCTTTTCCACCGCCAGTACGAACGTGTGCTCCTCGCACATCGGCGAGACGTAATCGAGCCGGTCGAAATACGGCACGTTCTGCACATAGGTGCGGTATTCCATCAGCTTCTCGGTGCCGCGATGCAGCAGGCCGATATGCGGGTCGGCGCGCTCCACCACCTCGCCGTCCATCTCCAGGATCAGCCGCAGCACGCCATGCGCGGCCGGGTGCTGGGGACCGAAATTGATCGCGTGGCTGTCGATCTCCACCGTCCTGGTGGCGCCGGGCTCGGGAACCGTGGTCTCGCTCATCGGCTCACTCCTTGCCCGCCCGGGTCCGGTGCAGCTTCTCGTCGCCCGGCAGGGTGGTGACCCCTTCCCAGGGCGAGATGAAATCGAAGCTGCGCCAATCCTGCGCCAGTTGGACGGGTTCGTAGACCACCTGCTTGCGCTCCTCGTCGTAGCGGGTTTCCACGTAGCCGGTCAGCGGGAAATCCTTGCGCAGCGGATGCCCCTCGAAGCCGTAATCGGTCAGGATGCGGCACAGATCGGGCTGGCCGGCGAAGGTGATGCCGAACAGATCCCACGCCTCCCGCTCCCACCAGGTCGCGGCCGGCCAGAGCGTGTGGACCGACGGCACCGGCGTGGTCTCGTCGGTGCGGACGATCACCCGCAGGCGCCGGTTGAGCGCGACCGAGAGAAGATTGTACACCACGTCGAACCGCTCCGCCCGGTCGGGCCAGTCGACGCCGCAGATATCCATCACCTGCGCCATCGCGAAGCGCGGATCGTCGCGCAGGGTACGCATCGCCCCCAGCAGCGTCTCGCGCGCCGCATCGACCACGTATTCCCCGCCTTCCAGGCGCGGGTCCGACAGCCCGGGCACCTCGGCCAGGGCAGCGAGCATCGGGTCCGGCGCGTCCTCAGCCACGAAGAATGGTTCCCGTGCGGCGGATCTTCTTCTGGAGCTGCATGATCCCGTACACCAGCGCCTCCGCGGTCGGCGGGCAGCCCGGCACATAGACATCGACCGGCACGATCCGGTCGCAGCCGCGCACCACCGAATAAGAGAAATGATAATACCCGCCGCCGTTGGCGCAGCTGCCCATGCTGATGACCCAGCGCGGCTCGGGCATCTGGTCGTAGACCTTGCGCAGCGCCGGGGCCATTTTGTTGGTCAGCGTGCCGGCGACGATCATCACGTCCGACTGGCGCGGGCTGGCGCGCGGAATGATCCCGAACCGATCGAGGTCGTAGCGCGGCATGTAGGCGTGGATCATCTCGACGGCGCAGCAGGCCAGGCCGAAGGTCATCGGCCATAGGCTGCCGGTGCGGGCCCAGTTCACCACCTTGTCGATATTGGCGACGATGAAGCCGCGATCGGCGATCTCGCCGGTGATGCCCTTCACCACCGCATCCTGCTCGGGGCCCGGGGGCAGGGGGTCGCGGTTCCAGGCGATGGCGGTCTGGCTCATGCGCTCACTCCCATTCCAGCGCGCCCTTGCACCATTCGTAGATGAATCCGGCCGTCAGCACGCCGAGGAATCCCATCATCGAGAGGAAGCCGAACAGCCGCGTCGCCCCCAGCGTGATCGCCCAGGGAAACAGGAACGCCACTTCCAGATCGAAGATGATGAACAGGATCGCCACCAGATAATAGCGTACGTCGAAGCGGCGGCGGGCGTCATCGAACGCCTCGAACCCGCATTCATACGCGGACAGCTTCTCGGCATAGGGCTTCTGGCGGGCGGCGAGCAGCGATCCGCCGACCATCGCGACCGCGATCACCGCGGCAATCACCAGGAACACCAGCACCGGCAGGTAGGCGGGCAGGACGTATGGCATGAGGGACCCCTTCCTGACGGCCGAGCTTACCCCGGACCGTTGTGCACCGCCACATCCCGTGTTGGCGGGAGGGGAGGGCGCGGGCAGGGGGACCGCTGGCGCGAGTGACGGGGCTCGAACCCGCGACCTCCGGCGTGACAGGCCGGCGCTCTAACCAACTGAGCTACACCCGCAGCAGCGGGGGGCGTGTAGGCGCCGGGGTCCGGGGCGTCAAGGCGGGGCCGTTCCGGCAGACAATCAATGGGGCTTTTCCGGCCGCCATCCCGCGTTCGGCCGCCGCGACAGGATCGCTCCATGTCGCCAGCCCCTACCGCTCCACACAGATCAGCATTGCGATTTTGTCATTGAGCGCGTATTGTCCTTGCTGACGGTTCGTCCCGCCCGCGCAGAACGGGGGGTGACCCGTCGGGGAAACCTGCGAACACCCCCCGATCGGGGTGGCGTTCCGTAAGAAGAAAGGCAACACGTCGATGCCCAGGGGCACCGTCAAGTGGTTCAACCCGACCAAGGGATACGGGTTCATCGCGCCGGATACCGGCGGCAAGGACATCTTCGTTCATATCAGCGCGGTGCAGAAAGCCGGGTTGCGCACGCTCAACGAAGGACAGAAGCTGGGCTTCGAGATCGAGCAGCAGCAGAACGGCCGCTCGGCCGCGGTCAACCTGGCCACCGGGGACTGACCCGCTCCGGTCCGGCCGCGCCAGGGTCGTGCCAGGGTCGCGCCAAGGTCCGGCCCCACCGCCGCGCACTTGACGTCCGGCGGCTGGGTCAGCATGTTCCGCGCGTTTCAGGATCAAGGCAATGGCGAAGACCAACACCGTGCAGATCAAGCTCGTCTCCTCGGCGGACACGGGCTATTTCTACGTGACCAAGAAGAACGCGCGCGCGCAGACCAGCAAGCTCGAGCTGAAGAAGTATGACCCGGTCGCGCGCCGGCATGTTCTGTTCAAGGAAGCCAAGATCAAGTAGCCCCGGCCAGGATCACCCCGCCGGGATCACGCCGCCGGGTCGGCCTCCAGCGCGTCGCGCGCCAGTTCCACCCGGTTCCGCCCAGCCCGCTTGGCGGCATAGAGCGCCCCGTCCGACACCGCGATCAGCTCCTCCGCGGTGTCGGCGTCCTGCCCCGAAACCCCGACCCCGATGCTCACCGTGAGCGGCCCGGGCCCCGGCTCGGTGCCCAGCACCGGCGCCAGCGGCCGTTCCGAAACCGCGATCCGCAACCGCTCCGCCGCCGCCGCCGCCTGATCGGGCCCGGCGCCGGGCATGATGACCACGAACTCCTCCCCGCCGTACCGGGCCAGGGTGT
>DAHWNE010000084.1 GCA_027340195.1 Acetobacteraceae bacterium
AAGGTCCCCATCACCCCGGTCACCGCCCCCAGCACCCCGGCCTCGGAACAGCTCGGCACGCTGCCGGGCGGCGGCGGATGCGGGAACAGGCAGCGGTAGCAGGGCCCGCCCTGATGCGGCTTGAAGGTAGACAACTGCCCCTCGAACCGCAGCACCGCCGCCGAGACCAGGGTGCGCCGCCCCAGCGCGGTGGCGTCGGCCAGCAGGTAGCGGGTGGCAAAATTGTCGGTGCCGTCGCAGACGATGTCGTACTCCGCGATCAGCCCCGCGGCGTTGCCCGCATCCAGCCGCAGCGGATGCGTCACCACCCTGACCAGCGGATTGATGGCCTCCGCGGCGGCGGCGGCGGAGGCCGCCTTCGGCGCTCCGATCCGCGCCGTGGTATGCGCGATCTGCCGTTGCAGATTGGACAGCTCCACGTGATCGTGATCGACCACGCCGATGGTGCCCACCCCGGCGGCGGCCAGATACAGGATCAGCGGACTGCCCAGCCCCCCCGCGCCCACCACCAGCACCCGCGCCGCGCGCAGCCTTGCCTGGCCGGTGCCCCCCACTTCGCCCAGCAGGATGTGGCGCGAGTAGCGGCGGATTTCGTCTTCGGAAAAATCGAGGTCCATGCGCCGACCCTACCCCTCGGTCCGCGCCGCGGGAAAGAGGCGGCGGCGATCCTGGGGGGAAGCGCCGCCGCCAGTCTGGGGAGGAAACGTCACGTCCGCTTCCGGGGTTGGGGGACCCCATGAAGCGCATCAGGGATATGGGGCAGGACCGGATTGCCGCAACCCCCGGAATGCTGCCAGACTGCTCTCGACCGGTTGCGGTTTGTCACGCGACGTTACCCGCCCGCCGGCTAACCTGCCGCCGTTCCCCCAACCCGGAGACCCTCATGCTTTCTCGCACCACCCGCCTCGCCGCCCTTCTGGCCGTCGGCCTCACCGCGCCGGTCATGGCACGGGCCGAGCCGCACCCGGTGATCCGCCAGGGCCTGCGCGCGGTGGACCACGCCATCGCCGTGCTGCGCCACGGCGCGCATGATTTCCACGGCCACCGGATTGCGGCCTTGAGGGCGCTGGGTGCCGCGCGCCAGCAGCTCATCATGGCGCTGCGCTCCGACTGACCGAGGCCGCGCCCGCCCACATGCCGGTCGTCGCCCTCACCGCCGCGTTGCGTCGTTTCCTGCCGATTCCCAGCGTGCGGGTCGGCGGGGCGACGGTCGCGGCGGCGCTGGACGCCCTGTTCGCCGACAGCCCCGGGCTGCGCGGCTATCTCCTCGACGACCAGGGCGCCCTGCGGCGCCATGTGGCGATCTATGTGAACGGCGCGCCGGTGGCCGATCGCGCCCTCCTGTCCGACCCGGTGCAACCCGCCGACGAAATCCATGTCTTCCAGGCCCTGACCGGAGGGTGAGCGCATGACCGGCCGCCTGCATGTCGGCACCCGCAAGGGCTGGTTCGAACTCCGCCGTGGCGCCGCTTGCTGGGACATCGCCGAGACCGCCTTCCTCGGCGATCCGGTCTCGGCGGTACTGGCGCTTCCGGACGGCGCCGATCTCGCCGCCCTCGATCTCGGCCATTTCGGCGCCAAGCTCTGGAAACGCCCGCCCGGCGGCGCCTGGCGGGAGGTCGCGGCCCCCGCCTTCCCGCCGAAGCCGGCCGATGCCACCGACGATCCGCACCCCTGGAGCCTGGGCAAAATCTGGACCCTGGAACCCGGCTTCGTGCCCGGGCGCGTCTGGGCCGGCACCATGCCGGGCGGGCTGTTCCGCTCCGATGACGGCGGCGAGACCTGGGCGCTCAACGCCCCGCTCTGGTTCATGCCGGAGCGCCGCCGCTGGCAGGGCGTGGCCGGCCTGGAGCAGCCGGGGCTGCATTCGGTGCTGGTGGACCCGCGCGATCCGGCCGATCTGCGCATCGGCGTCTCCACCGCCGGGGTCTGGGCGAGCGCGGATACCGGGGCGACCTGGCGCCTTATCAACCGCGGCATGTATGCCGAATACCTGCCGCCGGAGCTGCGGGAGGACCCGATCTCGCAGGACGTCCACCGCCTCGCGCGCTGCGCGGCGCGGCCCGAGGTGATCTGGTGCCAGCATCACAACGCCGCCTTCCGCTCGGTCGATGGCGGCGCGAACTGGACCGAGCTTCCCCTCCGCCCCGCCAAATTCGGCTTCGCGGTCGCCGCCCATCCGCGCGATCCGCTCACCGCCTGGTTCGTCCCGGCGGTGAAGGACGAGCGGCGGATTCCGGTGGACGCGCAGCTGGTGGTGGCGCGCACGCGCGACGGCGGCGCCAGCTTCGAGGTGCTGCGCCGCGGCCTGCCGCAGCGCCATGCCTACGATCTGGTCTGGCGGCACGCGCTGGCGGTGGATGCGGACGGGAGGTGCCTGGCGATGGGCTCCACCAGCGGCGGGCTGTGGCTGTCCGAGGATGGCGGGGACAGCTGGACCGCGCCCGAGGCGCGCCTGCCGCCGGTCGCCGCCCTGCGCTTCGCCGATTGACCCGACCCGGGAGGGCCCGATGCGGCTGCACCCTTACCTGTTTTTCGACGGGCGCTGCGACGCGGCGATCGCCTTCTACCGCGCCGCGCTGGGGGCGCGGCAGGTGGCGCGGATGCGCTTCCGGGACGCGCCGGAGCCCGTCCCGGTCCCGCCGGAGATGGCGGAGAAGGTGATGCACGCCGAGCTCGAGATCGGCGGGGCGACCCTGCTGCTGTCGGACGGGCGTGGCGCCGGCGGCGAGGGGTTCCGGGGCTTCAGCCTGACCCTGACGGTGGCCGACGAGGCGGAGGCCGACCGCGCCTTCGCCGCGCTGGCCGAGGACGGGGAGGTGACGATGCCGCTCGGCAAGACCTTCTTCTCGCCGCGCTTCGGGATGGTCCGGGATCGGTTCGGGGTGGGGTGGATCGTGCTGGCGCGGGCGGGCGGCTGATCGCATCCGCGGGCCGCGGCGGCGCCCTGGTTCCGCCCGCCCCGCCTTCAGTTCGTCAGCACCACCGAGGTCGGCGCGGCGGCGGCGGTGGCGTTGCTCGATGCCGCCGGCGCCGGGCAGGTCACGCTGTACTGGGCGTCATTGTAGTCCTTGTCATCGACCGACCCGCCCATGTCGTTCCAGAAATAATAGATCGT
>DAHWNE010000096.1 GCA_027340195.1 Acetobacteraceae bacterium
TCAGCGTCTGCAGGATCACGCAGTAGCGCTCGGCGGTCTCGATCAGCCGCGCCTGCTTGTCGGCCGGGGCATCGGTGTCCAGCTCGAACCGCAGCGCGATATCCGTGATCCCCACCGGCGCCGCGCGATCCACCCCCAGCGTGCCGCGCGCGTCCCACCGCCCCTCGGCGATCACCCGTCCGCCGCGCAGCGCGATGCCCATGGCGGGCGCCACCGCGCGGAGCGTGACCCCGGCGCAGGCGACCAGCGCTTCGAGCAGCATGTCGGCCGAGCATGCCTGGGTCCCGTCCCCGCCACCCGCCGGGTGCAGCCCGGCCACCGTCGCCCCCGCCCAGCCCGGCACGGTGCAGGCGATGGCGGCGGGATCGAGTGTCGCCTCGGCCCGCGCGATGACCAGCGCGGCGGCGGGATCGTCGCGGTAGCGTTGCTTGATCGGCGCCTGGAGGGCGCGCAGTGCGGCGGCGTCCATGGGTCAGCTCCTGATGCGAAACCGGGCGGCGGGGTGACTCGCGGGCAAGCGGGCCTGGCCGGGACCTTGCAGCTTCTCGCGGAAGGTGCCGGGGGCGTAGGCGGTCTTGTAGGCGCCGCGACGCTGCAACTCCGGGATCACGAGGTCGATCATGTCGGTGAAGGTCCCGGGGGTGACGACATAAGCCAGGTTGAACCCGTCCACGTCGGTCTCCGCCACCCAGGCTTGCAGCGCATCGGCGATCTCGGTGGGCGAGCCGACCAGCACCGGGCTGCGCCCGCCGATGGCGGCGTGGGCGCCGATCTCGCGCGGGGTCCATTGGCGGGTGGGATCGGCGGTGGTGAACGCCTCCAGCGCCGAGGTCTGCGCGTCGCGCCGGCTGAAGCCGATCGGCTCGTCCGGCGGCAGGGTGGAGAAATCCACCCCGGTCCACCCCGACATCAGGGTGAGCCCGCCGATCTCGGAGGCATAGGCGCGGTAGGCCGCGTATTTCTCGCGCGCCGCCTCGGCCGTGGAATCGGTGATGACGGTCATCATGGTGAAGATGGTGATCGCCGCCGGATCGCGGCCGGCGGCGGCGGCGCGGGCGCGGATATCGGCCACCAGCGGCGCCACCACCCGCATCGAGGGGCCGTTGATGAACACGCATTCGGCGTGCTCGGCGGCGAATTGCCGACCGCGGGTGGACGCGCCGGCCTGGAACAGCACCGGCGTCCGCTGCGGGGAGGGTTCGCAGAGATGGATCGCCTCGAGCTGGAAATACGGCCCGTCATGGGCGATGCGATGGATCCGCGCCGGGTCGGCGAAGCGGCCGGAGGCGCGGTCCCGCAGCACGGCGCCATCCTCCCAGCTGCCCTCCCACAGTTTGTAAACCACTTGCATGTAATCGTCAGCGATGTCGTAGCGGGTATCGTGGCCGACCTGACGTGCCATTCCGACGCCCTTGGCCGCGGAATTGAGATAGCCGGTGACGATGTTCCATCCCATCCGGCCCTCGGTCAGGTGATCGAGCGTGCTGATCCGCCGGGCGAAGGTGTAGGGGTGCTCATAGGACAGGGTGCCGGTGATGCCGAAGCCGAGATCGCGGGTCACCGCGGCCATGGCGGGGACCAGCATCATCGGGTCGTTGACCGGAACCTGGATCGCGCGCTCCAGCGCGGCCTCCGGCCCGCCGCGATAAACGTCATAGATACCAAGCACGTCGGCCAGGAAGATGGCGTCGAACAGGCCGCGTTCCAGGGTGCGCGCGAGGTCGGTCCAATAGCCGAGCGTGTGGTACTGGTCGGCGCGGCAGGAGGGATGGGTCCACAGCCCGGGGGACTGGTGGACCACGCAGTTCATGTCGAAGGCGTTGAGGCGGATCTGGCGGGGCATGGCGATGCGGGCTGAAGGCGGGGTACTGTAGGCCGGCCGGCGCGGCGGCGTCGAGACGGGCGGATTGGCAGGTCGATAACGCAGGTTTTACACGCTATGGTTGTATGCGATTTCGGCTGTCGAAATAGATGCGGACGTGCCGGGGCGGTGGGCAATTTCATCCACAGGCTGTTGATAAGTTCCATCAACCAGGCCCCGCAACCGATTCCGGAGACTCATCTATTTTCCGAGTCTCCCCGCCCCGACCGGCCGCCCCGCGTCCGGTGCCAACCGGCCCCGGGACCGGCGCGAAACTGCCGTCACCTCCGTCCCTTGGCGGGATTCTCGGCGCCGCCGCCCCAAGTCGCGTTGAGCCGGCGCCATCCCCTGGTATGGAATACCCGCATAGGTTGTGGTCCCGGGAACAGGGACAGGGAGAAATCCGACGTGGCAAAAGGCAAGATACTCGATACCCTGGTCCGTGACCGGCTGCGGGAGTGGCCGCAATGCCCGCCCGGGTTGCAACGTCTCGCCCGTGGGCGGGGCAGCTGGCTGCGTGGCCGGCCGGCCGAATCCATGGGCGCCTGCCACCCGTTCCTGAAGCTGCCGGGCAGCACCCGCCTGCGCACCCTGCCCGATGGGCTCTGGCTCAATTTCGGCGGCAGCCCTGTGGATGCCTATGTGGATATCTTCGCCGTGGAGGCCTGCGGGTCGCTGCAGAACCTGCTCGACAAGCGGGCCCGCTTCGCGCCCTCCACCCATTCCATGCTGGCGGTCTGCCCGGTGCCCTGGCTGCTGGCGCCGGTCACCGCCGAGGACCCCACCCCGCGCTGGAAGGCGACCGGCGTGATCCGCCACGAACCGGTGCTGCCGCTCACCTTCCCGGTGCGCGACCTGCGGGTGATGTATGCGCTGAAACAGCCGCATTACGAGGGATTCGCGCGCCACCAGCTGCCGCACGCGCACGAGTTCTTCATCCCGATGGAACGGCTGACCGCGCGCGGCGCCGCCGCCGACCCGGCGGTGCGGGCGATGCTGGCGCGGGCCACCGCGGCGGCCAATTTCCTGATCCCGGCGGAGGCGGGCTGACGCAGGGCCCCGCCGCGCGGATGTCGCCGGCACGTGCTGGCTGCTTGGTTCCAGGAGCCTGCCGGTCCCTGGACCGGGTGGGCATTTCGGGGGCAGGACAGTAGCATCCCGCCGCCACCGTCGGGTCCGCGCATGTTCGCCTCGCTCCTGATCGCCAATCGCGGC
>DAHWNE010000147.1 GCA_027340195.1 Acetobacteraceae bacterium
CCGGATGCGCCGGTGCTGGACGCCCTGGGGCGGCTCGGCCGGGTGATGGCGCCCGCCCATCCCGGCTTCGGCGCCGCGCCGCGGCCGGACGGGTTCGAGACGCTCTACGACCTGATCCAGCTCTACGCCGCGCTGCTGGACGAGACCGCGGCGCCGGTGACCCTGATCGGCTGCTCCTTCGGCGGCTGGATCGCGGCCGAACTCGCGCTCGCGCGGCCAAGGCAGATCGCGCGGCTGGTGCTGGCCGACACGCTGGGGGTGCGCTTCTCCGCCGACCCGCTGCGCCGCGACATCCTGGACCTGTTCAACACCCACCCGCGCGAGGTGACCGCCTGCTCGTGGCACGATCCCTCGCTCGCCCCCGATTACGATACCATGCCGGACGCGGCGCTGGTCGCGGCGGCGCGGGCGCGCGACGCGCTCTGCCTCTACGGGTGGGACCCGCATATGTACAACCCGCGCCTGGGCGCCTGGCTGCACCGGATCGCCCCGCCCACTCTGGTGCTGTGGGGGGAGAGCGACCGGGTGGTCACCCCCGATTACGGCCGCGCTTTCGCCGCCGCCATCCCCGGCGCGCGGTTCGCGACGATCCCGCGCGCCGGACATCATCCCGAGCTGGAACAACCGGCGGCGTTCGCCGCGGCGGTGGCCGCTTTCATGGAGGAAACGCGATGAAAGCCTGGTATCTCTGCGAGTGCCCCTACCCGTTCGTGCCCGACGATGTGCTGGAAAAAGCGGATTCGGTGCGCGCGAGCCTGCCCAACCACTATGTCGATCCGCGCCTCGCCGCCGATCTCTACCACGAGGTGCTGGACGAGTCCCTGCTCTGCGACGAGCTCGGGATCAACGTGATCTCCAACGAGCATCACGCCGGGATCAACTGCCTGTTCGGCGCCTCGCCGCTGTTTCTGGGCGCGCTGGCGCGGCAGACCCGCAACGTGCGCATCCTTTCGCTCGGCACGCTGATCTCGGTGCGCAAGGACCCGGTGCGGGTGGCCGAGGAATACGCCGCCGCCGACGTGCTGTCGCGCGGGCGGCTCGAGATCGGGTTCGTGAAATCGGGCGGGTCGGAGATGGCCTCGGGCAACGCCAACCCGGTGGGCTTCGTCGAGCGGTTCTGGGAGGCGATCGACCTCATCATCGCCACCCTGACCCATCACGACGGACCGATCTCGTGGGAGGGCAAGCATTACCGCCACCGCAGCATCAATATCTGGCCGCCCTGCCTGCAACGCCCGCATCCGCCGCTGTGGGCGGCCACCGGCGATCCGGCGAGTTCGGCCGAGCTCGCGCGGCGCGACATTCTCAACACGGTGGTGCTGCGTGGGCCGGAGGGCACGAAGAAGGCGTGGGACGCCTATCGCGCGGCGCGGCTGGAGGCCGGCATGACCCCGGCGGGGCCGGAGAAATTCGCCTATTCCGCCTTCGTCTATACCGGCGACACCGACGAGGAGGGAGTGCGGGTCGGCAGCCAGCTGCTGTGGTTCATCAACACCTCGCTGAAACAAGCGCCGCAATATGGGCGGATGCTGCCCGGCCAGTCCCCGCCCGAGGCGGCGCCGGTACTGTTCCGCTCCAAGCCGCCGCCGGGCGGCGCGGCCGGGCGGCCGGGGGCGATGCTGGCCGGCATCG
>DAHWNE010000157.1 GCA_027340195.1 Acetobacteraceae bacterium
ATGGCGAATTGCCGTTCATTCAGAACGCCTTGACCACCAAGATCGACGACCGCACCCTGGTACTCGAAGTGGCGCAGGAACTCGGCGAGCGCACCGTGCGCTGCATCGCGATGGACAGCACGGAAGGGCTGGTGCGCGGCCAGGAAGTGACCGACACCGGCGGGCCGATCACCATGCCGGTGGGACCCGAGACGCTGGGCCGCATCCTCAACGTGATCGGCGACACGATCGACGAACGCGGGCCGATCCACACCAAGACCCGCTACCCGATCCATCGCGATGCGCCGAGCTTCGAGGACCAGGCGGCGTCGGCCGAGATTCTTGTCACCGGGATCAAGGTGGTCGATCTGCTGGCGCCGTATCTGAAGGGCGGCAAGGTCGGGCTGTTCGGCGGCGCCGGCGTCGGCAAGACGGTGCTGATCCAGGAACTCATCAACAACATCGCCAAGGCGCATGGCGGCGTGTCGGTGTTCGCCGGGGTGGGCGAGCGCACCCGCGAGGGCAACGACCTCTACCACGAGATGATCGACGCCGGCGTCATCAAGCTGGGCGAGAACGGCTCCACCGAGGGCTCCAAGGTGGCGCTGGTCTATGGGCAGATGAACGAGCCGCCGGGCGCCCGCGCCCGCGTCGGTCTGTCAGGCCTGACGGTGGCGGAATATTTCCGCGACGAGGAAGGCCAGGACGTGCTGTTCTTCGTGGATAACATCTTCCGCTTCACCCAGGCGGGCGCGGAAGTCTCGGCGCTGCTGGGCCGCATCCCCTCGGCGGTCGGCTATCAGCCGACGCTCGCCACCGACATGGGCGCGTTGCAGGAGCGGATCACCTCCACCAAGAAGGGCTCGATCACCTCGGTGCAGGCGATCTACGTGCCGGCCGACGACCTGACCGACCCGGCGCCGGCCACCTCCTTCGCCCATCTGGACGCCACCACCGTGCTGTCGCGCCAGATCGCCGAGCTCGGCATCTATCCGGCGGTCGATCCGCTCGACTCCACCTCCCGCTCGCTCGATCCGCGGATCGTCGGCGAGGAGCACTACACCGTCGCGCGCGAGACCCAGCGCATCCTGCAGACCTACAAATCCCTCCAGGACATCATCGCCATTCTGGGCATGGATGAGCTCTCGGAGGAGGACAAGCTGGTGGTGGCGCGGGCGCGCAAGATCCAGCGCTTCCTGAGCCAGCCGTTCCACGTGGCCGAGGTGTTCACCGGCTTCCCCGGCAAATTCGTCCCGATCGCGGATACCGTCCGCAGCTTCAAGGCGATCTGCGCCGGCGAATACGACCATCTGCCGGAAGCCGCGTTCTACATGGTCGGCACCATCGAGGAAGCGGTCGCCAAGGCCGAAACCCTGAAAGCCACCGCCTGATGCCGATCGCGCTCGAGATCGTCTCCCCGGAGCGGCTGGTTCTGTCGCGGCCGGTCGATATGGTGGTGATCCCGGCCGACGAGGGCGACATGGGCGTGCTCGGCGGTCACGCGCCGATGATCGTCGCGCTGCGCGGCGGCGCGATCGCGCTCTACACCGGCGAGGAGATCACCGACCGGCTGTTTGTCTCCGGCGGCTTCGCCGAGATCACCCCGGAGCGCTGCACCGTGCTGGCGACCGACGCGGTGCCGGTGGCCGATCTGCGCCGCGCCGAGGGCGAGCGGCGACTGGCGGCGGCCGAAGCCGCCTACGACGCCGCCGACAAATCCGATACCGCGGTGGAGGATGCCGCGCTCGACGCCATCCAGGCGGCCCGGGCGATGGTGGAGACGGCGGAAGCCTGAACCCCGCCCGCCGCGCGCTACGGCGCGCCAGCGGCGGCCACCCGCAGCCATTCCTTCTCCGGCAGGCGAATGCCGGTCAGCCGCCAGCGTCCCCCCTCCATCCGCATGGTGAGACCCATGCTGCCTTCACCGGCGGCATGCAGGCGCAGCGCCACGGTCGTGGGTCCCTCCAGCCGGAAGGACTGGAAATGCCAATGCGCGCTGGCGGGGCCCTGCCTGGCCATGCGGATGAGGGTGGCGGGCGTCAGCACCGCGCTCATCTCGTGCCGGGCGATCCCGGCGACGAAGGAAAACCCGAACGGCGCCAGCCCATGCCCGCCCGCCGGCGCGCCTAGGGCGGCGGCGAGCTGGTGTGCCAGCCCGCGTCGCAGGGCGGGGAAATCCACCAGCCGGTTGAGGGCGCGCGTGTCGCCCTCCCGCGCGGCGCGGCGCAGCCGCAGCAACGCCAAGGTGGGGCCGGCGAAATACAATATGCCCAGGATCGCCGCCGCGCCGGCCAGCGGCCCGATCATTCCCATGTCTCGTGTTCGCTTCATGCGGCCCATGGTAATGCAATCGTATGAAGTAAGGCTTAACCCGCGGTTACGGCAGCCGGGCCAGCAGCGCCGCCAGCCGGCGCATCCGCGGGCCGAACAGCCGGTCCAGATAATAGCTTCCGGCGGCCCGGGTGATGGTCTCGGCCCGGGTCGGGTACGGCACGATCATCCCGGCCAGCGCCGATACCGGTAGCCGCCGGCCGATCGCCAGGGCCAGGCCGCCCAGCATCTCGCCCGCGCCCTCGGCCAGGATGCCCGCGCCCAGCACCCGCCCGCGCGCGAGCACCAGCTTCACCAGCCCCTCCGGCGCCCCTTCGGCCACCGCACGGTCGGATTCGGAGAGCGGCCAGCGCAGGACCTGAGGTTCATGCCCGGCGGCGCGGGCTTCGGCCTCGGTCAGCCCGATCTGCGCCAGTTCGGGCATGGTATAGGTCACCCGGGGAAAGGCCCGCAGATCGAGCCGTGCCGGCAGGTGGAAGACCGCGCGGCGGATGACGATGCCGGCGTGATGCGCGGCCAGATGGGTGAAGGCGCGCGGCCCGATCCCTTCCGGGTCGGCGATGTCGCCCACCGCATAGACGCGCCGGTTGGTCAGGCTGCGCAAGCCGCGGTCGGTGGCGATCCCGGCGGCGGAGACGCGGACGCCGCCGGCCTCCGGCGCCAGCGCGGCCAGGTCGGCCCGCCGGCCGGTCGCCACCAGCA
Source organism: Acetobacteraceae bacterium (assembly GCA_027340195.1). Classification (GTDB taxonomy): domain Bacteria; phylum Pseudomonadota; class Alphaproteobacteria; order Acetobacterales; family Acetobacteraceae; genus JAJZVS01. The sequence continues at coordinate 3,013 of DAHWNE010000157.1, forward strand.
GATGGCTGCCGGAGATCCGCGCCCCGTCGGCCAGCACCAGCGTGGGGCCGGGTTCCACCGCCGTGACCGCCACGCCCTCGTGGACCCGGACGCCATGGCCCCGCAGCGCTCCGCCCAGCAGGGCGGCGAGTTCCGGGTCCTCCCGCCCGGCGATCCGCCCGGCTTCCACCAGCGTCACCGGCACGCCGAGCCCCGCGAAGGCATCGGCCAGTTCCAGCCCGATCGGCCCGCCGCCCAGGATCAGCAGGTGCTCGGGCGGCGCGGGCAGGGCGAAGATGTCGGTGTGGGTCAGGCAGGGCACCGCATCCAGCCCTGGGAGGGACGGGATGGCGGCGCGCGATCCGGCGGCGATCACGATCCGCCGGGCGCGCAGCTCTCGCGTGCCCACTGCCAGCCGGTCGGGGCCGACGAAGCGGGCTTCCCCGGCGATCACCTCGGCGCCCAGCGCCCGGTAGCGGGCGGCGGAATCGTTGGGCGCGATGGCGGCGATGGCGCTGGCGACATGGGCGCGCACCCTCGCCCAGTCGATCCGTGGCTCGGCCATAACGCCGAGGCGGCTGGCGTGGCGGGCGGCGCGGGCGGCATGGGCGGTGGCCAGCAGCGCCTTGGAGGGCACGCAGCCGGTGTTCAGGCAGTCCCCGCCCATGCGGTCGCGCTCGATCAGCGCGACTCGCAGCCCCAGCCTCGCGGCGACGGCGGTGACCGACAACCCGCCGGCCCCGGCGCCGATGACCGCGAGGTCGTAGCGCGGGGTCATTGTCCGCGCAGCTTGCGCCAGATGGTGGGCGCCACCGACAGGGCGGCGAGCGCCACCAGCGGCCCAAGGATGCGCGGCGAGAACACCAGCGAGAGATCCGGTCGCCCCCCCATCGCCAGCACGTCGCCGAGCCCGGCGCCGATCCAGGCGAAGACCATGGTCACCGGGATGATGCCGATCAGGGTGGCGAGGGCATAGGGAAACAGGCGCATCCCGCACAGCGCCGCGCCCAGGTTGACCAGCCAGAATGGCACGAGCGGCAGCAGTCGCAGCGCCAGCAGGTAGCGGAACCCATCACGCTCGAGCCCCGGGCGGATGCGGCCGAGCAGCGTCTGGGCGCGGCGGGCCATGAACCCGGCCAGCGCGGTGCGCGCGATCACGAACAGCAGCACCGCGCCCAGGGAAGCGCCGGCCACCGCGAGCGCGCCGCCCATCCAGGTCCCGAACAGGAGCCCGGAGGCCACCGTGGCCAGCGCCGATTCGGGGATGGAGAAGGTCACCATCAGTGCATAGAGCAGCACGAAGACGACCGGCGCGGCGAGCGGATGGGCCGCCACCAGGACCCGGAGCCTGGCCTGGTTGCGGCCGAGCGTGGCCCAGCTGAGACTGTGCCAGAGGCCGCTGCGCCACAGCGCCAGCGCCAGCACGAGCACGCCGAGGGCGAGCAGCAGCCGGTGATGCCGTCGCATGGCCGCGTCAGCCGCCGGGCCGCGGCGTGGAGTCGGGGCAGCGAAGCGGCATGGGCCTGCGGACGAGGTGGGCGGGTGGTGGAGGGGGTTGGATTCGAACCAACGTAGGCGTGCGCCAACGGATTTACAGTCCGTCCCCTTTAGCCTCTCGGGCACCCCTCCGGCGTGAGGCGCGGGGTAGAGCGTTTGGCCGGGGCTTGTCAACGAAGCGACGCGCGCACCCCCCATGACGATCGGGGCGAGGCGTGCTATATGATAGGAAAATGACGGCGGGCGCCGTGGCGCGCGGCCGGCATGGGGTGGCATCGTTCCATTTGGTGGCAGGATCGGCGGACGATGCCGTCCGCCGCTGCGCGCGAGGTAAAGGGACGTTATGACGGGATCGGCGAGTAAGGGAACGGCAGGCAAGGGGGCGACCCCGGCCAGGACGGCGGCGCGTCCGGCGGCGAAAGCCTCGACCGACGGGCTGACGGCGGTGAAGCTGAGCGAGAAACCCGCCGCGCCGACCAAGGCTGCCCCGGCCAAGCCGGCAGCGGGCAAGGCCGCCGCGGCCAAGTCGACGGTGGCGACGAAGCCGCAAGCCGAGACCAAGCCGCCGACCCCGCCCATGCCGAAGCCGGAAGCTGCCCGCGCG
>DAHWNE010000168.1 GCA_027340195.1 Acetobacteraceae bacterium
GTCGCCTATGCCCGCACCATGCTCGACGAGATCGACCTGCTGGCGGAGGCGATCGGCCGCCCGTTGCCCGTGCGCCATATCCATTGGGGCGGCGGCACTCCCACCGCGCTGCCGCCGGCCTGGATGCAGGCGATCGCCGCCCGCCTCGGATCGCGCCTCACGATCCTTCCTGAAGCCGAGATTGCGGTCGAGATCGACCCACGCACCCTCACCGATGCCTCGGCAGCCGCGATGGAAGCGATGGGGGTGACCCGCGCCAGCCTGGGAGTGCAGGATTTCGACGAGCGGGTGCAGGCGGCGGTCAATCGCCACCAATCCTTCGCCGTCACCGAGGCAGCGGCGATCCGGCTGCGCGCGCGCGGGATCGGCGCGATCAACCTCGATCTGATCTATGGCCTGCCTCACCAGACCGAGGCGTCGGTGCGCGCCACGGTCGCCCGGGCCCTGACCCTGGTTCCCGCGCGGATCGCGGTGTTCGGCTACGCCCATGTTCCATGGATGAAGCGTCATCAGACCTTGCTGCCGACCGATGCCTTGCCGGGACCCGAGGCGCGGTTCGCCCAACGCGAGGCCGCGGAGGCCACCATTCTTGCCGCCGGCTATGTCGCGGTCGGGCTGGACCACTACGCGCTTCCCGACGATCCGCTGGCGCGGGCAGCGTCCGCCGGTGCAGTACGGCGCAATTTCCAGGGTTACACCACCGACACCGCGCCGGCCCTGCTCGGTCTCGGCGCGTCTTCGATCGGCGCATTGCCGCAAGGCTATGTGCAGAACCTGCCTGCGGTCCCGGCTTGGCGCGATGCGGTCCGTGCCGGGCGCCTGCCGATCGCGCGCGGGGTGACGCTGTCGGCGGAGGACCGGCTGCGGCGCGCCGTCATCGAGACCATCATGTGCCAGGGCGCGGTGGATCTCGCCGCCATCACCGCCGGTCATGGCGTGGGGCCGGAGGCGTTGGCGGGCGCCGCGCCAGCGCTTGCCCAGCAGGCGCATGACGGGCTGATCCGTTGGGACGGGACCCGACTGGAGGTAACCCCACGGGGCCGGCCTTTCACCCGCGCCGTCGCCGCCTGTTTCGACACCTACCTGACGGCGGGATCGGGCGCCGCACGCCACGCCGCCGCCGTCTGATCGCTTCTGGGGAGACCCCACCGATGCACGATCTCGCCGCCGGTGCTCATATCCGCCAGGCATTGTTGCGCGCCCGCAGGCAGGATTCGCCCTTCCGCCACTGGCTGCCGCGCGACATCCTGCCGGCCACCTTATGGCCGGCGGTGCTGACACTGCCGTTCACCCCACCCTCCACGGACGAGACCGCCGGCCGGCGAGAAACCCGCAACGCCGAGCGCCAGTTCGTGACCGAAGCCGCGCGGGCCAGCCTTCCTGCCTGCGCCGCCCTCGCCGAAGCGTTCCAGGACGAGGCCACCGTCACCCTGATCGCCGATCTCACCGGCGCGAACCTGACCGGCTCCTTTCTGCGCATCGAATACTGCCTCGATCGACCGGGATTTTGGCTTGAGCCGCATACGGATATCGGCGCCAAGCGATTCACGATGTTGATCTATCTCACCCGCCACCCGGATGCCGAAACCTGGGGCACCGAGCTGATGGACGCCGCGGGCGCTGTGCTGGGACGGGCGTCCGGCGCGTTCAACACCGGCCTGGTGTTCGTGCCCGCGGCCGATACCTGGCACGGCTTCACCCGGCGTCCGTTCTCCGGCATCCGACGCAGTCTGATCGTGAACTATGTCGGACCGGAATGGCGCGCCCGTCACGAGTTGGCCTATCCGGACGTGCCGGTGACGACGCTCAGCGCAAGATGATCTCCACCCGTCGGTTCTGCGGCTCTCGTACCCCGGGCGCGGTGGGCACCAGCGGATGGGTTTCGCCAAAGGCGCGAATGACGATGCTGCCACGCGCGACCCCGTCACGAACCAGCTGCGCGGCCACGGCCTGAGCCCGTCGGGCTGAAAGCACCTGGTTGTAAGCAGTACCACCCGACGCATCGGTGTAGCCGTTCACCCGGATGCGGGTCAGTTCCACATGGCGGGACGCTGAAGCCGCTTCCGCCACGATGGCGCGCGCGCGCGAGGTAAGTGCGATGCTGTTCCAATCGAAGAACACGAGATAAGATCTGACCGCCGCCGGCGCGGGGGCGGCGATCGGTACGGGGGCTGCGGGCGCAGCCGTTGCGGGCGGGGGCGGTGCGACATCGAACGCATACCGCATGCCCACCAGGAACAGGTGATCGAAGCGCGGCCCGAATTTCAGCGCCCCGCCGGATGGCGTGCCGGAGAACGCCTCTCCGGCGGTGATGTCGCGGAACCGGTACTCAGCCGTCACCGACAAGCCGGGCACGCCGGGGACCGGGAACGCGCTGCCAGCGATCGCCTGCCAGGCGAAGCCACCCGCGATGGCGCTGCTGGTCCAACGCGCGCCGCCGGACGTAACCGCGGCACCGGAGAGCCGCGTCCACATATACCCAGCCCCCAGCCCAAGATATGGGAACACGTAGCGATTGCCGATATCCAGATCGAAGATC
>DAHWNE010000187.1 GCA_027340195.1 Acetobacteraceae bacterium
TGGTTTCGGTATCGACGATCAGGATCGACCCGTCGCGGGCGACCGCGAGTTCCTTCGGCGCGGCGAATTCGGCCTGGGTGGCGGGACCGCCATCCCCGGCCGCGCCGCGGACGCCGGTGCCGGCGATGGTGACGATATGCCCGCTCAGCGGATCGATCCGCCGCAGGGTGGAGCCGTTGCGTTCGAGGATCAGGATCGCCCCGTCGGCGGCAGAGGCCACCGCGCGCGGGCCGTGCAGCGCCGCCAACCGGGCCGGGCCGCCGTCGCCGGCATGGCGCGCCTCGCCGGTGCCGGCCAGGGTCGAGATGCCGCCGCCGGCGAGATCGACCGCGCGCACCACATGCGCCGCGACATCGGCGATCAGCAGCCGCGTTCCGCCCGCGTCCAGGCAGCAATCGTTGGGTTCCACCAGGCCGGCCGCGGCGGCCGGGCCGCCGTCACCATCCGCCACCGCGCGCCCGTTGCCGGCCAGGGTGGCGATGGTGCCGCGCGCGATCACGCGCACCCGCCGGTTAAGCCGATCGACCACGAAGATGCGCCCGTCGGCGGCGATGGCGATGCCGTAGGGTTCATGGAGCCGCGCCGCGGTGGCGGGGCCGCCATCGCCGGCGAAGCCCGCCTCGCCGTTTCCGGCCACGGGGGCGCCGGCCAGGGTCGCAATCGTGCCGTCGGGGTCGATGCGGCGGATCGCGTGGTTGAAGGTATCCGCGAATACCAGCCCGCCCGAGGGGTCGAAGGCGAGGTCGAACGGCCCGTTCAGCCGCGCCGCCGCCGCCGGCCCGCCGTCGCCGGAAAACCCCGGCGTGCCGGTGCCGGCGAAACTGGAGCTCCGCATCCCCTCCCCCGTCCAATGCCGGCGCATCGGGCCACCCTGCTCGCACCCTGTCAACGTCACTTGCCGGGGTGGCGGGGACATGTCACAGCACGGCGGGTTTGCCAGGAGGATCTTCCATGTCCCGCGACGTGATGGTGGTTTCCGGCGTGCGCACGCCGATCGGCGATTTCGGCGGCGCGCTGCGCGATGTCCCGCCGACCGAGCTCGGGGCACAGGTGGTGCGCGAGGCGCTCGCCCGCGCCGAGGTGGCCGGCGAGGAAGTCGGGCATGTCGTGTTCGGCAACGTGATCCATACCGAGGCGAAGGACATGTACCTGGCCCGGGTGGCGGCGCTGAACGCGGGGGTGGCGCAGTCGGCCCCGGCGCTGACCTTGAACCGGCTGTGCGGATCGGGGTTGCAGGCGATCGTCTCGGCCGCGCAGGCGATCACGCTGGGCGATGCCGACATCGCGGTGGGCGCGGGCGCGGAATCGATGAGCCGCGCCGCCTATCTGGCGCAGGGTGTGCGCTGGGGCGCGCGCATGGGCGATGCGGCAATGGTCGATATGATGCTGGCCGCGCTGCACGACCCGTTCCACCAGATCCACATGGGCGAGACCGCCGAGAACCTTGCCGAATCGCACCAGATCACCCGCGCCCAGCAGGATGCGCTGGCGGTGGAATCGCACCGCCGCGCCGCCCGCGCCATCCGCGAGGGGCGGTTCAAGGACCAGATCCTTCCGGTGCGGATGAAGACCCGCAAGGGCGAGACGGTATTCGACACCGACGAGCATGTCCGCCCGGACGCCACGGCGGAGGACCTGGCGAAGCTGCGACCGGTGTTCCGCAAGGACGGCACGGTGACCGCGGGCAACGCCTCCGGCATCAACGACGGCGCCGCCGCGGTGGTGCTGATGGACGCGGCCACCGCCAGCAAACGGGGGGCGAAGCCGCTGGGGCGGCTGGTCGCCTACGCCCATGCGGGCGTGGACCCGAAGATCATGGGCATCGGCCCGGTGCCGGCCACCCGCAAGGCGCTGGCCCGCGCCGGGCTGCGGCTCGATGAGATGGACGTGATCGAGTCCAACGAGGCGTTCGCGGCGCAGGCCTGCGCGGTGGCGAAGGACCTGGGCTTCGACCCCGAAAAAACCAACCCGAACGGCTCCGGCATCTCGCTGGGGCACCCGGTGGGGGCAACCGGGGCGATGCTCACCGTGAAGGCGCTCTACGAGCTCCGCCGCATCGGCGGGCGCTATGCGCTGGTGACGATGTGCATCGGCGGCGGCCAGGGAATCGCGGCGATCTTCGAGCGCGCGTGACCGACCGGCCGGTTCTGACCCTCCGCCCCGGCCAGGGGCGGCGGCTGCGCGCGGGCGCCCCCTGGGCCTTCAGCAACGAGGTGATCGGCCAGGCGCTGCCGCCGGGGTCGCTGGTTTCGTTGCGCGGAGACGACGGGGCGCGCTTCGGCACCGCCATCTACAACCCGCATTCGCTGATCGCGGCGCGGCTGCTGGACCGTGATCCGGCGGCGAGCATCGATACGGCCTGGTTCCGCGCCCGCTTCGCCGCCGCCGCGGCCCTGCGCGCCCGAATGGGCTTCGGCCGGTTCTGCCGGCTGGTCCATGCCGAGGCGGACGTGCTGCCCGGGCTGGTGGTGGACCGGTACGACGACGTGCTGGTGGTGCAGGCCAACACCGCCGGGATGGACGCGCTGCTGGAACCGATCACCGCGGCGCTGCTGGCCGAATTCTCGCCGCGCGCGGTGGTGGCGCGGGGTGATTCCGCGGCGAGGCGGCTGGAGGGTCTGGCCGAGGACGTACGCCTGTTGCACGGGACGGACGCCGCCGGCGTGGTGGAGGAAGGCGGGCTGCGGTTTCCGCTGGACCCGCTGGCGGGGCAGAAGACCGGCTGGTTCTTCGACCAGCGCGCCAACCGCGACCTGGTTTCCGGCCTCGCCGCCGGCGCCCGGGTGCTGGACGTGTTCTGCCACACCGGCGGGTTCGGCCTGCGCGCGGCGGCGGCGGGCGCGGCCTCGGTGACGCTGATCGACAGCTCCGCCCCGGCGCTGGCCCAGGCCGAGGCGGCGGCTTCGGCCAATGGGCTGGCCGGGGTGGTGGCGCAGCGGGGCGATGCCTTCGACCTGCTGGCCGGAATGACCGAGCGCTACGATATCGTGGTGTGCGACCCGCCCGCCTTCGCGCGCTCGCGCAAGGATGCCGAGGCGGGCTTGCGTGCCTATGCGCGGCTGGCGCGGCTGGCGGCGGCGCTTGTGGCGCCGGGCGGGTTTCTGTTCATGGCGTCGTGTTCGCATCACGCGCCGCTGGAACCCTGGGCGGCGCGGGTGGCGGAGGGGATCTGGCGGGCCCGGCGCCGGGGGCGGATCGTCGCCACCACCGGCGCCGGGGCCGATCATCCGGTCCATCCGGCGCTGCCGGAGACCGCCTACCTGAAGGCCCAGCTGATCGCGCTGGATTAGCCCTTCACGCCCCCCATGGTCAGGCCGGACGTCATGTAGCGGCGCAGCGCGTAATAGGCGATCACCGGCGGCACGGAATAGAAGATGGCGGTTGCCATCATGTAGTTCCATGGCGCCTCGTCGCTGTTGAGGAACTGTGCCAGGGTCACCGCCACCGTCATGTTACGCTGCGCCGACAGCAGCAGGAACTGATACAGGTAGTCGTTCCAGGCCAGCAGCAGCGCGAACATCCCCACCGCGACCAGCGCCGGCGCCATCATCGGCAGGTAGATGCGGAAATACACCTGCCACGGGGTCGCCCCGTCGATGCGGGCCGATTCGTCGAGCTCGATCGGGATCGATACCGAATATTGCGAGAAGACGATGATGGCATACGGCACCCCGAACACCACATAGGCGGCGATGACCGCCCAGAGATTGTTGCTCCAGCCGTAGATCTGCATGATCCGGTAGAACGGGATCGCCACGAAGGAGGCCGGGATGACATAGGTCACCAGCGCCAGATTGGTGATGATCCAGCCGCCCTGGATCCGCATCCGCCCGATCACGAAGCTGGTGAGCGAGCCGATCAGCAGGGTGAAGAAGGTGGTGCCGAAGCCCACGTAGAAGCTGTTGGCGAACTGGTGCCAGAAATGCGCCAAGTACCAATAGCCTTCCGTGATGACGATCCAGAAGCTATGCAGGTCCGGGTCGGCGGGCCAGATATGCGTGCTGAACACGTCGTCGTGGGAGGAGATCGCCACCATCACCATGTTGTAGATCGGCGCGAGCGACCAGAACACGATGACCAGGGCGAGCACCAGCGAGGCCGCTTCCACGGCGAAGCCGCGCAGCCGGTAGTTCGGCCGGCTGCGCGGCGGGGGGAGGGTGGTGGCGCTCATCGTTCCACCGCCGTGGCGCGCACGCGCCGCATCAGCACGATCACCAGCGGCACCAGGACCGGCACCGCGGTCAGCACCGCCGCTACCCCGAGGCGCGGCTGCGACATGACGAACGCATCGCGGATGCCGAGGGTCGCCAGCACCTGGGTGGAATTGGCCGGTCCGCCGCCGGAGACGAAGTAGACGGTGGTAAAATCGCCCAGGGTGAACAGCAGGCCCAGCAGGGTGCAGACCAAATAGAGATTGGCGAGCAAGGGAAAGGTGATCTCCTTGAACCGATGCCAACCCGTGGCGCCATCGACCGCGGCGGCTTCGAACAGCTCCTGCGGGATCGCCATGCGTCCGGCCAGCAGGATGACGGTCCAGAACGGAAGCCATTTCCACATATAAGCAACGATGTCGGCGCCGAGCGCATACCACCGGTGATCCAGCCAGGACGGGGCGTTGAAGTGGAACAGGGCGTAGATCAGGTTGTCCACCAGCCCCCAGTCGCCGTTCAGCATCCAGTGGATCGAAAGGAACGTGGGCAGTGCCGGCACCGCCCACGGCAGGATGAAGATCAGCATAAGCGGCTTGACCCACCACCGCTTGCGCATGAAGAACCCGGACAGGCCAAGCGCCATGACCATGCGAACGTTCACCGCTACCAGCACGTAGATCAGCGTGTTGACGACGGTCTCTTGATAGACCGGGTCCGCGAACAGCTGCGTGTAGAGACCCGGCTGGCTGCCCATCCAGAGCCCG
>DAHWNE010000189.1 GCA_027340195.1 Acetobacteraceae bacterium
CGGCAATTCGATTGCCCGGTTTTCGGCGCGCGAGTGATCCGCGGCGCCGGGGCACGGTTCCGCATTGCGATCGAAGGACCGATCGCCCTGCCTCGCGACGCCGAGGGTCGGGTGGACGTGGCGGCGACGACGCAGGCGGTGACGTCGGTGGTGGAGCGGTGGATCCGTGAATATCCGGGGCAGTGGCTATGGTTTCATCGCCGCTGGCGGCGATGAGCTTGGTCAGCGTGCCAACCTATCCGCAATGCGCCGCCCGATAGCCGGCGGCCCTCGCGGCGGCAGCCGACGGAAATGCCACCCGGTTACGCGGCGCGATGCGGTCGTAGTAGCGACAGCCCGGCCATTGATAGATATGCGTGCGCCGATTGCCGCGCACCGCTCCCACCGGCCCGCGTCTGGCAGGCGCGGGCAAGGACGCGGCCGACAGCGGCACCGAACGCGCCGCCGCCGCGCGCCAGTTGCGCGCGAACACGGCAACCGCGGCGGGATCGCGCAGCACCACCAGATTCTCGGCGTTCCGGTGCTCGGCCGACCAAGTGTAGTTGTAGCTGCCGGTGAGCGCGGTGGTGCCGTCGATCAGCGTGATCTTGTCGTGCATCAGCCCGCGCACCGTATCCACCCGCACCGCGATGCCGGCGCGCGCCAGGGCGCCGACGGCGGCGGCATCGCGCCGGTCGTCGCGCAGCGCCGAGCGGTCCACGATCACCCGCACATCCACCCCCCGCGCGCGCGCCGCCTCCAGCGCCGCCACCACCCGCCGCGAGGTGAGGGTGTAGATCTGCATCCGGATCTGCCGGCGCGCGGCGGCGATCGCCCGCAGCAGGGTGGCGCCGGGATCGCAGACCCGGGGCAGCGGCGGGGTGACGCAGACCGTCGCCGCCGACACGGGCCCGGCCAGCAGCGCGGCCAGCAGCGGAACCAGGGATCCGATCCGGGACAGGCGGGGAAAGCGCATCGCGCGCGGCATGGGTTGGCCCCTGGCGGACGTCAGACCGTGAACTGTTCGGCGATGATCCGTTCCGACAGCCCCTGGTCGGGGTCGAACAGCACCATCGCGCCGATCGACCGGTCCAGGCTGACCGCGACCGAGACCACGTCGCGGACTTCGTAGGAATCCGCCACCGCCGCCACCGGGCGCTTGTCCGGTTCCTGAATCTCGAACAGCACCTCGGCCCCGGACGGCAGCAGCGCGCCGCGCCACCGCCGCGGGCGGAACGCGCTGATCGGCGTCATCGGCAGCAGATTGGCCGATAGCGGCACGATCGGCCCATGCGCCGACAGGTTATAGGCGGTGGAGCCGGCCGGGGTGGAGACCAGGATGCCGTCGCAGATCAGCTCGGACAGGCGCACCCTGCCATCGACGGTGATGCGCAGCCGCGCCGTCTGGTGCAGCTGGCGCAGCAGCGAGACCTCGTTCAGCGCCAGCGCCTCCTCGACCGCGCCGGCGGCGGTGACGGCGTGCATCCTGAGCGGGTTGAGCCGAACCGCTTGGGCCGCGTTGAGCCGAGCGATCAGCCCCTCCTCGGCGAAGGCGTTCATCAGGAAGCCGACCGAGCCGCGGTTCATCCCATACACCGGCAGCGGTTTCGCCAGCACCCGGTGCAGGGTTTCCAGCATGAACCCGTCGCCGCCGAGCGCGACCACCACCGTAGCCTGGTCGAATCCGACATCGCCGTAGCGGGCCATCAAGCGCTCTCGCGCCTCCTGGGCCAGCGGAGTGGCGGCGGCGAGAAAGCAGATCCGGCCCTGGGCGAACCCGCCCGCGTTCATGTCAGTTTCCGATGCGACTCCACCGGCATGTCACGTCGCACCCGCGCCGCGAGCGCCGGATCGATCCGCGCCGTGGCCCAGCCGATGCCGTCGGAGGCCATCGCCACCACCTGGCCCCACGGGTCGGCCACCAGGGAATGGCCGTAGGTGAAGCGGGGTTCGGCCCGCGCGCCTTCCAGGTAGCGCCCGCAGGTGGCGGCGGCGGCGAACCAGCACTGGGTCTCGATCGCGCGGGCGCGGATCAGCGGCTCCCAGTGATCTTTCCCGGTCTGCAGGGTGAATGCCGAGGGGAGCATGATGAGCTCGGCACCCTGTCGGCGCAGCCGGGCGAACAGCTCGGCGAAGCGCAGATCGTAGCAGATCGCGGCCCCCACGGTGATGTCGCCGGCGCGGAACGTCACCACCTCGTCGCCCGAGCCGTAGAGGCTGCTTTCGCGGAACCCGGTGCCGTCGGGGGTGGTGATGTCGAACAGGTGGATCTTGCGGTAGCGGGCGATCTCCTGCCCCTCGGGGTCGAACACCACGGTGGTGTTGAACAGCCGGTCCGGCCCGTTGCTCTCCTGCATCGAGCCGCCGTGGACGAAGATGCGCGCGCCGCGCGCGATGCCGCGGAGGAACTCGTAGGCCTCCCCGCCGGGGGCGTTGGAGCCGCGGGCGGGCAGCGCCTCGGCCTGGGCCAGCTTGCCCTCCCGCGTGCCGCCGAGGCAGGTCCACACCTCGGGCAGGCTCACCAGATCGGGGCGGTCGGCGGTGATCGCGGCCTCGAGCAGGCGCCGCGCCTGGGCGATGTTCTCGGCCTTGTCCGCGCCCGGGCTCATCTGGATCACGCTCACGCGCATGGCGGCGGGTCCTTCAAGTACGCTGCACGAGCTCGATCTTGTAGCCGTCCGGGTCCTCCACGAAGGCGATGATCGTGGTGCCGAACTTCACCGGGCCGGGTTCGCGGGTCACCTTGGCGCCCATCGCGCGCAGCTTCTCGGTGGTGGCGGCGACGTCGGGCACGCCGATCGCCAGATGCCCGAAGGCGCTGCCCATCTCGTAATGGTCGGTGCCGTAGTTGTAGGTGAGTTCGATGACGGTATGGGTCTCCTCCGGACCGTAGCCGACAAAGGCGAGGGTGTATTTGCCGTCCGGAACGTCGCGCCGGCGCAGCTCGGTCATGCCGAAGCCCTTGCAGTAGAAATCGACGCTGCGTTGCAGGTCGCCGACGCGCAGCATGGTGTGCAGGAAGCGGCTCATGGGGTCTCTCCGGATGAGGGGGGCGGGTCGGCTACGAGTCCTAGCAGGAAAATGCCGCGCGCGTCTGCCTCCCGCGCCAGCCGAGCCGGTTCGGCGAGCAGGGTTGCCCCGGCGGTGTAGGCGATGCCACGCAGCCCGGCGGCAGCGGCGGCTTCGATCGTGGCCGGCCCGAGGGTCGGCAGATCGGCGCGGCGGTCCTGTCCGGGCTTGACCAGCTTGACCAGCACGCCGCCGGGGCCGGGTCGGGCCAGCGCGCCGGCGCGGGCGAGCATGGCGTCGGTGCCCTCGATCGCTTCCACTGCCAGCACCAACCCCTGCTGGACCACGCAGCCCTGGCCGACATCGGCCGCCCCCAGAGCGCGGGCGACGGCGATTCCGCGGGCGATGTCGGCCTCCGCCTCGGAATCCGGGCGGGTGCTTGTCAGCGGACCGGGCGGGGCGAGCAGCCCCGGCAGCAACTCTTGCGCGCCGCGCACGGTGAAGCCTTCCTCGCCCAGCACTCGGATGACGGCGGACAGCAGCCCGTCATCGCCGGCGAGGAAGGCGCGGCCGAGGCGCGGGAGCAGCCGCGCCGCCCCGGCATCCGGGCGCAGCATCACGAACGAGGGGCGACGGACGGTGCCGAGCAGCACGATCTCGCGGCAGCCGGCGCGGCGCAGGGCGTCCAGGATCGCCCCCGCGGCACCGATGCGGTGGACCGCATGGGGGTATGGCGCCAGCGCGGCGGGGTCGACATGGCCGTCCAGCCCGATCAAGAACACGGGGCGGCCGGAGGCACGCATGGCTGCGGCGAGCGCGACGGGCAGGCTTCCGCCGCCGGCGATGTTGCCAAGCGGGGTGGCAGTATCCGAGGCGGGTTGCATCCGGATGGGCAATCCTGGCGAAAGTGATGCTCGGATTGCCACCTTCGCCCCAGCGGCAGCAAGGGCGTCAGTCAAACCTGCACCGTGGACTGGCTGCGTTCGTTCACGGTCAGCGCCAGCGGCGGCAAGGAAGCGAAGGCCCGAAGCGACGGATAGGCCCGGTTCATCGGTATATCGATCCCGTTGTTCGGGATCACCCGGTTGAGACCGGGGAAGAACACCTCGAACGGGGTCAGCGGGAAACTGGCGCGCAAGAAATGATCGGCCCCGCGCGGCGAAACCGTATAACAGGGCGTGCCAAATGAGCGAAGCAGCGGCAAGAGAAGCGGTCGGATCGGGAATTGCTGGAACACGTCCAGCGCACCGCGCATGCGCGCCTGGTCGAATGTCAGCAGCGCCGGAGACACCCCGGGCAGCAGATCGACGGCCAGGTAGGAATCGAAGTTCCAGCCCCACATCACAAGATCGAAATCGCCGGCCAGCGCACCCAGCAGTTCGTCCGCGAGCGGGGCGAACTGGCGATGCAGAACCGCATCATCCTCGCATACCGTGATCGGTTCACCGAGCGCGATGCAATGCCGCCACAACGCGGCGTGCGACAGCGCGCAGCCGAACGCGCCCGGGGTGTACGCGGTCAAAGCCGGGTCCATGATGCCACGGGCGATGAGCGCGGCCCGATCAAGCGTCTGCCCATCGATCGCAGGAAACCGGGTGATGGTCAGAATACCCGCGTTGCGGCGGACGAAGACGTCCAGCCTGGCGGTACTGCGGTCGAGGTTGATGACCCAGGTCTGCATCGCGCGTCGCTCCACGGAACGGGGTGCCCGTTCGATCCGGTTGCGCTGCCCGCCTCCGCCGGGGCG
>DAHWNE010000193.1 GCA_027340195.1 Acetobacteraceae bacterium
TGGTGGCTGTGGTGCGCGCGGGTGCGCCGCGCGCGCGCCGATTGCGCGGCGCTGGGGGAGGGCGGCGCGGTGCGCCTCAACCGCCAGCCCACCGACAAGCCGCACGCGCGGGTGCGGGTGGGCGACGTGCTGACCCTGGCGCTGGGCGCGGAGGTGCGGGTCTGGCGGGTGCGGGCGCTGGCGACGCGGCGCGGCCCCGCCGCCGAGGCGGCGCTGTTGTACGAGACGATCCCGGATGTTTCCTGACCCGCCCGCTGAGACGGTCCATCTGCCGTTCGAGCCGGGAGAGTACCGGCTGGCGATGGGGTTGCAGGCCTGCCCGGAGGCGGAGTGGATCGAACTCGATGCGCGATACCGGGCCGAGCTCGCGCTGCGGCGCGGGCTGCTCGGGCTGCGCCGGGACGCGGTGCTGGGGCTCGGCGCGGACACCCTGCCGGCGCGGCGGGAGGTGCTGGCGCTGCTCGGGGCGCATCTGCCGGCGCGGTATCCGCGCTGGTTCCGCCTCGGGACCGACGGCCGGCTGCACAACCGTCTGACCGGGGAGCGCTGGTCGCTGGCGCGGCCGGAGCGCGACCCGCTGGAGGTGGCGGCGCGGCTGGTGCAGGAGGATCTCTGCCTGCTGCGCCTGGACGCCGGGACCCCGGTGCTGACCGACGCGGCGCTGTGCTTCCCCAGCCGCTGGATGCTGGCCGAGAAGCTGGGCCGCCCGCTGGCCGCGGTGCACGCGCCGGTGCCGCTCTATGCGGCGCGGCTGGCCGGCCCGGTGGACCGGTTCCTGGCGGCGCTGCGGCCGGGGCGCATCGCGCGGCGGTTCAACTGGGCGCTGCTGGACGACCCGGCGCTGTTCCAGCCGACCGGCAAGTTTCGCGCCGCGCACGACCCCGCCATCACCGCGGCGAATGCCGGGGCGCGGCTGTGGTTGCGGGTGGAACGCCAGACCCTGCGGCTGCTGCCGGAGAGCGGCGCCGTGCTGTTCACCATCCGCGTCCATGTCACCCCGCTGGCGCGTCTGCCCGCCGGGGCAACGGCGGCGCGGCTGGCTGAGGCGGTGCGGGCATTGCCGGAGGCGACCGCGCGCTACAAAAGCATCGCTCCGTTCCGCGACGCGGTGCTGGGCTGGCTGGACGCTCGCAGCCGCGACGTTTCCCCCGAACCGAGGTGATCCCGATGACCGCCGATGCCGCCACCCGAGAGATCTGGTCCCTGCTGGGGATGGAGGCGGAGGCGCTGGCCGCGCTGAGCCTGACCGGGGCCGAGCCGGCGCTGCCCTCCTCCTTCGCGCTCGGCACCGCGGCGCGCGCCACGGTGGCCGCCTCCGCCCTGGCGGCGGCGCGCATCCATGAACTGCGCGGCGGCCCGCGCCAGGCGGTGACGGTGGACATGCGCCACGCCGCCACCGATTTCCATTCCGAGCATTGGCTGACCTTCGACGGGCAATCCCGCGGCGACGGCTGGGACCGCATCGCCGGGCTGCATCGCTGCGGCGACGGCCGCTACGTGCGGCTGCACACCAATTTCCCGCATCACCGGGAGGGCGTGCTGCGCCTGCTGGGCTGCGGCTACGACCGCGCCGAGGTGACCGCCGCGCTGCAATCCTGGACCGCGATCGGCTTCGAGGACGCCGCCGCCGCGTCCGGCCTCTGCGTCACCGCCGCGCGCGACTTCGCCGAGTGGGACGCGCATCCGAACGGCAAGGCGGTGCAGGCCGAACCGCTGATCGGCTTCGAGCGGCTGGACGACGCGCCCCCGCGCCCGTTGCCGCCGGCCGCCGCCCGCCCGCTGGCCGGGCTGCGGGTGCTGGACCTGACCCGTGTCATCGCCGGCCCCGTCGCCAGCCGGACGCTGGCCGCGCACGGGGCGGAGGTGCTGCGTATCACCGCGCCGCATCTGTTCAACCCGCTGCCGCTGGAGATCGACACCAGCCGCGGCAAGCGCTCGGCGCAGCTGGACCTGCGCGATCCGGCGGCGCGCGAGACCCTGGAAGGGCTGATCGCCGAGGCGGATGTGTTCATCCAGGGCTACCGGCAGGGGGCGCTGGCGGGGCATGGCTTCGGCCCGGAGCGGATCGCGGCGCTGCGGCCGGGGATCGTTCAGGTTTCCCTGTGCGCCTATGGGTTTTCCGGGCCGTGGGCGACGCGGCGCGGCTTCGACAGCCTGACCCAGACGGCGAGCGGGATGAACTTGGCCGAAGCCGCGGCGGCGGGGGAGAGCGTGCCGCGCGCCTTGCCGGTGCAGGCGCTGGATCATGCCTCCGGCTATCTGCTGGCGGCCGGGGCGCTGGCGGGGCTGGCGCGGCGGGCCGGGCAGGGGGGAAGCTGGCATGTGCGGGTCTCGCTGGCGCGGACCGGGCATTGGATTCGCGGGTTGGGGCGGCTGGCGGACGGGTTTGCGGCGCCGGCGCCGGAGCGGGCGATGGTGGCGGATTTGCTGGAGGTGAGCGAGAGCGGGTTCGGGCGGCTGGAGGCGGTGCGGCATCCGGGGCGGTTGGCGGTGACGCCGCCGTTCTGGGCGCTGCCTTCGGTGCCTCCGGGGACGCATCCGGCGCGGTGGGGGTAGGCGGGGCACCTGTGGCCGTGGTGGAGGTTTCCGGGGGGCCGCTGGTGGCCGGATTAGTATCCGGATTGGGTGGATCTCGGC
>DAHWNE010000239.1 GCA_027340195.1 Acetobacteraceae bacterium
TCTCAACAGAAACGAGGATTTTTAGAGGTGCCCATCAGTGAATCCCTCCATCGGGTCGTTGAGGTCAGAAAGCGGGGCAAAGTAGATTTCTTGCTTCTCAAGCTCGTGGTGTTCGCTTAGAAGGTGCCGAAGCGATCTAAATCGATAAAAATGCGTAGGTTCCAAATTAGGCATACCGCCTCCTCGAATTGATACGTAAGATGATAGCGTTATATGAGGTGGGTGTCAAGTATACAATCTCTCTACTTTTGATATGCTGTGAGAAGCTGAGCGCTGGCAGTGATGCCATAACGCCAGCCCGGGAGTGCGGGGTTGGCGTTGCATATCCCGATGTCGCCGCGGATCAGCGCGACCCGCTCCCCCTTGGCCCGTTGGCGTCGGCGGGTTGATCCGGGTGGGCGATCGGGCTTGGCGGGCGGGATCGGCGGCGGGATGCGCGGCGGCGCCACCGCCCGCTCGCCCAGCGTGCATCTGCTGGCGACATTCGGCGACCGCACCGCCCGCGGCCTTCGGACGGCCCGCGGCGTCACTGGCAGGCCAGGCACTCCTCGTAATCCGTCCGCGTCCCCCCCGCCGCCAGCGGCAGTTCGGGTCCCCGCTCCACCGCGGACATCGGTCCGGCCACCGCCTTCTCGCTCACCGCGTCGGCGCGTTGGATCGACAACGACCGGCAATAGTACAGCGACTTCACCCCCTTCTTCCACGCCATCATGTGGATCTGATGCAGATCGCGCTTATGCACGTTGGCCGGCAGGAACACGTTCACCGACTGGCTCTGGCAGATGAACGGGGCACGGTCGGCGGCGTGTTCCACCACCCAGCGCTGGTCCAGCTCGAACGCGGTCTTGAACACCGCCTTTTCCGCCTCGCTCAGACCCTCCAGCCGCTGCACGCTGCCCTGGTCCAGGGTGATGCGCGACCAGATCGCATCCGTATCCATCCCGCGCTCGGCCAGCAGCTTCTGCAGATGCCGGTTGCGCACGGTGAAGCTGCCCGACAGCGTCTTCTGGAGGAACACATTGGCCGCGATCGGCTCGATCCCGGGACTCGAATTGCCGGCGATGATGGAGATCGACGCGGTCGGCGCGATGGACAGCTTGTGGCTGAACCGCTCCATCACCCCCCACTCGCCAGCATCCGGGCAGGGGCCGCGCTCCTCGGCCAGCCGCACCGAGGCGGCATCGGCGGCGGCGCGGATATGGCGGAACATGCGCTTGTTCCACACCTTCGCCACCACGCTCTCGAACGGCACCAGCTGCGATTGCAGGAAGGAATGGAGCCCCATCACGCCCAGCCCCACCGAGCGTTCCCGCATCGCCGAATAGCGGGCGCGCTCCATCCCCGGCGGCGCGCGGTCGATGAAATCCTGCAACACGTTATCCAGGAACCGCATCACGTCCTCGATGAAGCGCGGGTCGCGCTCCCACTCGAACCAGTATTCCAGGTTGAGCGAGGCGAGGCAGCAGACCGCGGTGCGCTGCATCCCGTGCTGGTCGATCCCGGTCGGCAGGGTGATCTCGCTGCACAGGTTGGAGGTCTTGACCTCGAGCCCGGCCAGCTTGTGATGCTGCGGCTGGGCCCGGCTGACGTGATCGGAGAACACCAGATACGGCTCACCGGTCTCGATCCGCGCGGTCAGGATGCGAATCCACAGCGCGCGCGCCGGAATCGAGCGGATCACCGATTTGTCCTTGGGCGACAGCAGCGGCCATTGCTCGTCGGCCTCCACCGCGCGCATGAAATCGTCCGGCACCAGGATGCCGTGATGCAGGTTGAGCGCCTTGCGGTTGGGATCGCCCCCGGTGGGGCGGCGCATCTCGACGAACTCCTCGATCTCGGGATGCCACACCGGCAGATAGACCGCCGCCGAGCCGCGCCGCAGCGATCCTTGGGAGATCGCAAGCGTCAGGCTGTCCATCACCCGGATGAAGGGGATCACGCCCGAGGTCTTGCCGACCGCGCCCACCCGTTCGCCGATCGAGCGCAGATTGCCCCAGTAGGAGCCGATGCCGCCGCCCTTGGAGGCGAGCCAGACATTCTCGTTCCAGAGCCCGACGATGCCCTCCAGACTGTCCGAGGCCTCGTTCAGGAAGCAGGAGATCGGCAGCCCGCGCTCGGTGCCGCCGTTGGACAGCACCGGCGTGGCGGGCATGAACCAGAGCCGGCTCATGTAGTCGTACAGCCGCTGCGCGTGCGCCTGATCGTCGCCGTAATAAGAGGCGACGCGGGCGAACAGATCCTGGAACGATTCCCCCGGCATCAGGTAGCGGTCGGTCAGGGTGGCGCGCCCGAAATCGGTGATCAGCCCGTCCCGCGACCGGTCCACGTGAACCAGGAAGCGTCCCTTCATCTGCACGGCGTCGAGCACGTCCTACCCCCCTTGTCGTCGGACCGGACTCTCCTTCTCCGGCCTGCACGGAGTCACCGTCAAACAATATATAGGCCCCGCTCGGGCATTAGAACCCCAAATCCACGCCCCTGTGGCGCCGCCGCCACGCTTGCCGTCAGCGCAACCGAGTCGGCCGCAACGCGCCCTCGCCCTCCAGCACCGGGTAGGCCGCGGCGGCCACCAGATGCGCGTTCACCAGCTTGGCGGCCCGCAGCAGGTCGGCATCGGCCGGAGATGCCCACAGGCTGGCCGCCACCTCGCGGTCGCGAAACCCGGTCTTCTCCTCCGCCAGGGCCCGCGCGGTGGCCGGATCGGCGGTCAGGAACACCGCGCCGGCCCGCCGCGTGGTTCCGGCCAGGAGGCGCAGCATGTCGGCGACCTCCGCCCTTGTGGCCGGCTCCGGCACCACCCCCCGGCGGGCGCGGCGGGCCGCCGGACGCAGCAGGTCGCGGTCCAGCGCGTCGCCGGCAGCCTCCAGATTGGCGATGAACAGCAGGGTCTGGGTCAGCCGACGGCGGTCGGCTTCGCTCAACCCATCCGGTTCCAGCGCCGAGAGAAAGCCCCGGATCGCCGCGTGCAGCCGGTCCAGCACATCGTCCTGCCGGCGCACCGCGTCCAGCGCGCGCGGCTCGCCGCCCGCCACCGCATCGGCCGCGGCGAGCAGCATCCGCTCCAGCGCATCGGCCAGCCGCAGCGCCTCCCGCCCGGCGGAGGCCAGCGCGAGGCCGGGCGTCGCCAGCGACCCCTGATCCAGATAGCGCGGCGCCCCCGGATCGTCGGCCGCCGGCGCGGCCGGAAGCAGCCGACGCAGCAGGGCCGCGATCGGGGTTAGCAGCGGCAGCGCCAGCACGGCCAGGATCAGGTTGAACGCCGTGTGCAGATCCGCCACCCCCCGCGCCGAGTCCGGCAGCCACGCCGCGATCCGCGGCAGCACTGCCATCCCGATTCCCACCCCCAGCGCCCGCAACGCCAGCCCCCCCACCGGGACCCGGCGCGCCGACCAGCCCACGCCCTCCGCCTCCAGCACCGGGTTCACCGCGCTGC
>DAHWNE010000240.1 GCA_027340195.1 Acetobacteraceae bacterium
CGACCGGCGCCCGTCCCGGCCGGCTGGTGCGCGGCCCGCGGAGCGCGTGATGTACCCGCCGCCCCGCGAGCTGCCGACCGAGGTCTTCGCCACCGTTCCGGCGGCGCTGCGGCGCGACCGCCCCTCCTGGATGCAGCGCCACCACCATCGCGCGGTGGATTGCTTCCTGGAGGGGCCCGGGTTCGACCGCGCCGGCAATCTGCTGATGACCGACCTCGCGCATGGCCGGATCCTGCGCTTGTCGCCCGCCGGCGCCTGGGACGTGGCGGCGGAGTACGACGGGCGGCCGAACGGGCTGCGCATCCGCGCCGACGGGGCGATCTTCATCGCCGACCGGCTGCGCGGCATCGTCCGCCTGCACCCCGACACCGGCCGCATCGAGCCCGTGCTGCCCGAACTGCCCGGGGCGAAGCTGCTCGGCCCGAACGATCTGGTGATCGCCCGCAATGGCGACATCTATTTCACCGATCAGGGCGAGAGCAGCCTGATGGACCCGATCGGCCGGCTGGTGCGCCTGACCGCGGCCGGCGTGGCCGAGGTGCTGCTGGACCGCGTGCCCAGCCCCAACGGCCTGGCGCTGACCGCCGACGAGAACGCGGTGCTGCTGGCGGTGACGCGGGCCAACGCGATCTGGCACGTGCCGCTGCTGGGGGCGGAGCGGGCGCCGGGGCGGGTGGGCTGCTTCATTCAGATGTCGGGTGGGCCGGGCGGCGGGCCGGATGGGATTCTGCCCGACGCCGAGGACAATCTGGTGGTGGCCCATGCGCGGATGGGCACGGTCTGGGTGTTCTCGCGGCTGGGCGAGCCGCTGTTCCGGCTGCGCTCCTGCGCGGGGATGATGACCACCAACGTGGCGTTCGGCGGGGCCGACCGGCGGCGGCTGTTCATCACCGAATCCGCAACCGGCTCGGTGCTGACGGCGAGCTTGCCGGTGGCGGGGCGCGGGTAGGTCAGGCGGCCACCCTCTTATACCAGCTGCCGTTGACCCATGAAGAATGGGTCAACGGCGGCTGGTATCGAGCCTTGTTTCGCGCGCCGCCCACACCTCATCGGTCCGCCGCACCCGTCCCTCCGCCTCCAGCTTCATCAGATGCGCCAGCACGTTGCGCTCGGCCGCCCGCTGCAACCGCGGATGGGTCTGCGAGTAGAGCGCGTCGCGCAGCGCCGGCGTATCCGCCGGAGCTCGGCGCAGCCGCGCCAGGATCGCGCTCTCCCGCTCCATCCGGTGGAACAGCAGCGCCCGGGTCAGCTTGCGCGGCTCCGGCAGGGGCGGACCGTGACCGGGCAGGAACCACTCGTCATCGCGGTCCAGCAGTCGGCGCAGCGAGGCGAAATAGGCCCCCATGTCCCCGTCCGGCGGCGAGACCACCGAGGAGCTCCACGACATCACATGATCGGCCGAAAACAGCACCGGCGCCGCCCCTGGCCGCGACAGCGCATAGCAGAGATGATCCGACGCATGGCCCGGGGTATGCAGCGCGGTCATACCGGCGATCTCGGCCCCGTCGTCGAGCGGGATGTCGGGGGTGAAGCTTGGCACCGCGCTGCGGCGGAACCCGGCGGTGCGCGCCCCGGTGGCGGCCACCAGCGCCGGGGTGGCTTCCAGATGGTCGTGATGGGGGTGCGACAGCAGGTTCAGATCGACCTTGCCG
>DAHWNE010000268.1 GCA_027340195.1 Acetobacteraceae bacterium
GGATCAGCAGCCCCCGCGGGATCAGCCCCATCGAGGCGGTGGCCTCGGCCAGGGTGGCGCTGGTCAGCACCTCGGTTCCGGGTTGGCCGAGCCGGATCAGCGCGGCCAGAGAGTCCCGAACAAGCGGCTTACGATCGGCAATGATGACGCGCACGAAGACCTCAGGCTCTGCTAGTCTTGTTGTATCAACTGTTCGTCGTTGCGGTGACCGGCAGGAACGAACCGGGCATTGAACGATTTCCACCGCGAATCGGATCGGGTTTCTCGGTCTGTGTCAAGCCTTTATTTACCCGAACCGGCGGCATAGGCGGCCAGCGCCGCGGCCGCCTCGGCCGGCGGCATCTCGCCGGCCAGCACCGCGCCGGCCTTCCGCGATTGTCCGGCCATGGTCAGAACCGCCGCGTAATCCTCCCGCAGCTTCGGCCCCGCGGCCTGGCTGCCCGCCATCGGCGCCATCATCGCCACCGCCGCCGGCCCCTGCCCGCTTTGCGCCAGCGACAGCGCCAGGTTGACCCTCGCCGGCACCAGGGTCGGGTTCGCCGCCAGCGCCAGCCGATAGGAGGCCTGCGCCGCCGCGTGCTGCCCTTGCAGGTCCAGCGCCACGCCCAGATCGGTCAGCGCGGCGGTGTTGCCCGGTGCCTCGGCCAACGCACGGCGGAACAGAACGGCCGCGCGATCGGGGGCGTCAACCAGCCGCAGCCGGCCCAACCCCACCAGGGCGGGCACCGAATCCGGCTGATCGTCCAGCACTTGCGCAAAGGCGGCGCGGGCCGGGCCGGTCTGGCCGAGGCGGGACAGCGCCTCCGCCCGCACCAGCAGCGCCGCGGGATCGCCCTTGTGGCGGGCCAGCGCGCGGTCGGCCAGGCGCAGCGCGCCCGCGGGGTTGCCCGATTGCAGCGCGACCCGGGCGAGGCCCACCCGGGCCCCGGTCTGAGCCAGCCCGCCCGGCTGCGCGGCGCAGGCCCCGAGGGCGGAGACCGCCAGCACCGCGGCGGCCGCTCGCAGATATCCGCTAATGTTTGAACGCACGCATCACCTCCAGGACGGCCGGGCCGCCCACCACCAGGAACAGGCTGGGAAGCACGAACAGGATCATCGGCACGGTCAGCAGCACCGGCAGCCGCGCCGCCCGCGCCTCGTAGCGGGTCACCAGCTCGGTGCGCAGCTCCGCCGCCAGCCCGCGCAGCGCCGACGACAGCGGGGTGCCATACTGGGCCGACTGCACCAAGGTGGTGGCCAGCCGTCGCACCGCCTCGACGCCCGACCGCTCGCCGAGCCGGGTCAGCGCCACCTGGGCGTCGGTCGAGATCTGCAACTCGTCGGCGGTCTGGCCGAACTCGCTCGCCACCGCTTTGTGCGAGTTCTGCAGCTCCTCGGCCACCCGCAGGATCATCGGCCCCAGCCCGAGGCCGGCCTGGGCGCAGATCACCATCATGTCGAGCGCGTCCGGCAATTCGATACCGATCCGCTTGGCGTGACGGTCGCGCAGCCGGTTGATGATGAAATCCGGGGTCAGCATCCCCAGCACGATCCCGCCCGCCGGCAGCCACATCCGCAGCGCCGGCGACAGGCCGAGCTGGATCGCCGCCAGCCACAAGAGCAGCGGCATGGTCAGCATCAGCGCCAGCTTGCCGCCGATGAACAGCCGCATCGCCGCCCCGCCGCGCAGCCCGGCCCCGGCCAGGCTCTTCTCGAACCCCTCGATCATCTTCCGCGACAGCATCCGCCGCCGCAGCACCCATTGGCCGAGATCGGAGATGGCGCGCAGCAGCGTCTCGCGCACCGATTCCCGCTTCGCGACGACGGCGGGGCCGGCGGCGCTGGGACGGTTGTGCAGGCCGCGGATGCGGGCCTCGATGCGCGCCTCGCGGTGGGTCATGCGCAGCGCCACGAACCCGCCGACGATCACCAGCGTGCCGGAGAAGGTGAGCGCGAGGGGCAGCGGCAGCCCGGTCATGACAGGCTCTTGCGCATCATCTGGCGCATCACGAACCAGCCCAGCGCCAGCAGCGCCACCGCGCCGCCCAGCAGGCGCCGGCCCGTCGGATCGACCAGCAACACGCGGAAATACTGCGGGTTCATCACCGACAGCGCGAGGCCACACAGCGGCGGCAGCACGCTCAGCACATAGATGCTCATCTGCGCCTCCGAGGCCAGCGCCTTGCCGCGCTCCTTCACCGCGAGGCGTCGGCGGATCATGTCGGCGAGGCCTTCCAGCGCCTCCGACAGCCCGCCGCCGGTCTGGTTCTGCAGCGCCAGCGCCATGGCGAAGAAGCGGTATTCCGCCAGGCCAGAGCGGGCCGCGAGCTCGTGCAGGGTCTCGTCGAGCTGGGCGCCGATCGACAGCCGGCGGATCACCGATTCGAAGGCCGGACCGGTGGGGGCGGGCAGTTCGCGCGCCACCACCCGCATCGCCTCGGCCACCGGCACGCCGACCCGCACCGAACGGACGATGATGGTGAGCGCGTCGGGGAACTGGACCAGCAGCCGGCTGCGGCGGCGGGAGGTGAACCAGTCGAACAGCCAGCGCGCGGCATAGACCCACACCGCCGGAAGCGCCAGCCAGCCGATCTTTCCCAGCAGCAGCACGGCGATCGTCTGCGTCACCTTGGCGAAGACCAGCGCCACGCCGACGATCACCCACCAGGGCATCGGATAGTGCTCGGGATGGGCGGGATCGTAGCCGAACAGCCGGGCCACGCGGGACAGCACCGACTCGCGCGGAGCCACGGGGCGGGTCAGGGCGGAGGCGAACACGAAGCGGCGCGCGCGCGTGTGCGGGCGCAGAACCGAGCCGATGCGCTTCTCCAGCCGCTGCATCTCCGCCTGCCCGCGCGCCACCAGCAGGCCGGAGATGGCGAAACCGACCAGGATCGCGAGCCCGAGCGGCAGCAGCACGAAGGGAGAGAGCAAGTTCACCCGGCCGCCTCCGCCACCGCGTCGTTCCAGGCGGTATCCAGGCCGAAATAGGAGAGCCGCCGCATGAAGGCGGGCGGCACCTTGTTCACCCGGTAGCGGCCGAAAAGGATGCCATCCTCGCGCTGACCCTGCACCTCCAGCATGAAAATGTCGTTGAGGGCCACGATGTCGTCCTCCATGCCGCAGATCTCGGTGACCTGGGTCACCCGCCGGCGCCCGTCGCGCTGGCGTTCCACCTGCACGATGAGGTCGATCGCGCCGACGATCTGGGTGCGGATGGCCCGCGAGGGCAGGCCCATGTTGCCCATCTGCACCATGTTCTCGATGCGCGTCAGCGCGTCGCGGGTGGTGTTGGCGTGGATGGTGGACATCGAGCCGTCATGGCCGGTGTTCATCGCTTGCAGCATGTCGAACGCCTCGCCGCCGCGCACCTCGCCGATGATGATGCGGTCGGGGCGCATTCGCAGCGCGTTGCGCACCAGGTCGCGCTGGGTCACCTCGCCCTTGCCTTCCAGGCTGGGCGGGCGGGTCTCGAGGCGCACCACATGCGGCTGCTGGAGTTGCAGCTCCGCCGCGTCCTCCACCGTCACCACGCGCTCCGAGACATCGATGAAGCGCGACAGCGCGTTGAGCAGCGTGGTCTTGCCCGACCCGGTGCCGCCCGAGATCACCACATTGAGCCGCGCCCGTCCGGCGACTTGCAGCGCGCGGGCCATCGGCGCGGTCAGCGCGCCGAACTCGACCAGCCGGTTGGGGTCGATCGCGCGGAGGGAGAACTTGCGGATCGAGACATAGGGCCCGTCCAGCGCCAGCGGCGGGAACACGATATTGACCCGCGAGCCGTCCTTGAGGCGGGCATCCACCATCGGGCTCGACTCGTCGATCCGCCGCCCCACCGCGGCGGCGATGCGCTGGCAGATGCCGATCAGATGCGCGGTGTCGCGGAATTTCACATCGGACAGCATCGCCTTGCCGCCGCGCTCGATGAAGGTGCGCTGCGGGCCGTTGACCATGATGTCGGTCACCGCATCGTCGGCGAGCAGCACCTCGAGCGGACCGAGGCCGAGAATGTCGTGGACCAGCTCGGTGGCCAGTGCCCGCTGCTCGCGGGCGTTGATCTGGAACCGGTTGAGCGAGGAGAGCTCGGAGATCAGCCGCTCGATATCGTTGCGCAGCTGATCGGCGGGCATGTTCGAAACGACGGTCGGATCGAGCCGGGCGAGGCAGAGCGTGCGCAGCTCGGCGATGGAATCGGGCGGCGGCGCCCCCTGCCCGGCGGCCGGGGTCGCGGACGGAGCCGCGTCGGGGGTGGTCGCGGCGGCGGCGGCCGGGCGCGGGTCCACCAGCTCCTGCCGGCGGCCGAACCTCGGGATTGCGACGGCGGTGCTCATGCCGCCTTGCGCCGCGACCAGCCGAACAGGCCGCGTCGGGCCCGCCGGCGCGGCGCAGCGGCGGGGTCGGCCGCCACCGCGTCCACCAGCGCCAGGGACGCCACCTGGCGCGCGAGATCGCCGATCAGCCGCGCCAGCGCCGTCGAGGTGACGATCGCCGGCTCGCCGAGATTGGCCGCCTGGCGCAGCGGCTTCGGCATGTCGGGGATGACGATGTCGAGCTTGGTCTTGAGCCCCTCCTCGATCTGCCGCCGGCTGAGGCCGCCGGGCAGGCCGAGCCGGTTGAGCACCAACACCGCGCCCTGGGTCTGGTTGGGCCCGGCCGGCAGGCTGAGCAGGCGCAACGTGTCGCGCATCGCCGCCAGCGTGGGTTCCAGCACCAGGATGCGCTGATGCGCGAGATCGAGCAGGTCGCGATGCAGCGGCACCGGGGCGAACGGCACGTCGGCGATGACGAAATTGTAGCGTCGCCGCAGCGATTCCACCAGCCGCTCCCCTGCCCCCGCCGCGTAGGCGAGCGGCATCCCGAGCGGCTCCTCGCCCGAGAGCACATGCACCCGATCGGCGGCGGGCACCGCGGCGCGCTCGGCCAGCAGGGTGTCGATACGGTCGGGGTATTCCAGCGCGGTGCG
>DAHWNE010000276.1 GCA_027340195.1 Acetobacteraceae bacterium
GCCGGCCAGGCCCGGCGCCAGGGCGAAGCGCCAGACCGGCGCTTCCAGCCAGGCCGCCACCCAGCCGGCACCGAGCACCGCCTGGCTGGCCCCCAGCCGGTCGGCCAACCACCCGTCCCAGGGGCGGATGAATGTGCCCGGCAGGTGCAGGGTCACGAAATCCCCCCGCGCGGGCAGCTTGCCGTAGAACCCGGCAATGACGGACGATGCGGTCACGGGTGCCGACCCGGCCGGGCGCGATTGCGTGCGTGAATCTGCCAGGACGTCATCGCGCGGCCGGTTCCGAACTGGAGGATGGACAATTCCCCTTGCCGGGCCGAGTGTGTCCTAAAGCACCGCGCCGGCGCAAGCGTCCTGTCGCCGCCGGCCGACGAAGGGCACGGTGGATCGCATTGGCGTTGTTTGCGGATTTCTCCCCCCGTGAAATTCCCGTCGCGGGCGGCGTGCCGCGGGCGCGCAACGGCGGCGCCGGCCCGCCGTTGCCGCCGCATGGCGATCCGCCGCGGCCTCAGCCGGTACGGGCCAGCGCGCGGGCCGGCATGGTCTCGAGCGCTTTCAGCCGGGCGAACAGGCTCGCCGCCGGGATGTCGGTGGCGCCGGCTTCCAGACAATCGGCGAATTTGTCGTAGATCTGCCCCTCCGCCAGCGGCCGCGTCGGGTGGCCGGTGGCGCGCGCCACCGGCGCTCCCTCCAGCACCCGCCCGTCGGTGGTTTCCACCGTCACCCGGTCGGCAAAGGCCGCGCCCGGCAGCTCGGGATCGTACTCGCCGGTGGTGACGGTGCGCACCCGCGCCATCAGCGCCTGGATCTCCGGGCGGCGGACGAATTCGTCGGTCAGTTCGCGCAGCCCGACGCGCCGGGCGACGATGCCCGAGGCCATCGCGAACTCGATGCTGAACTTGGCCGCGAGGCCGGTGTCGGGGGCATGGTTGCGCAGCACGGTGGCGAAATAATCGCTGATCGACACGGTGACCTGTTTCACCTCCTCGGGGCGCACCGGGCTCGTTGCCATCAGGTCGATGATGCCGTCGATGGCGCGATGGGTGCAGTAGCAGGTGGGGTATTTCTTGATCCCCAGCCCCTGCGTCAGCAGCGCCCACTGCTCCCCGAGCCGCGCCTCGCCGGCACGGTCCTCGGTGCCGTCGGGGGAGACGGCGTGCAGGAATCCCTGCGGATGTTCCAGCGCGTCGGTGGCGGCGGTGAATCCGGCGCCGGCCAGCCGGGCCGCGATGATGCCGGCATGGGCGGCGCGGCCGGCGTGGAACGGTTTCGTCATGGTGCCGAAATTGGCCATCAGCCCCGCGCTTTGCGAAGCGCCGAGCGCCACCGCGATGGCCGCTTTCCCGGCATCCAGCCGGTGCAGCCTCGCCACCGCCGCCGCCGCGCCCACCGCGCCGTAGAGCCCGGTCGGATGCCAGCCCTTCTTGTGCAGCAGCCCGGAATCGCGGCGGAACAGCTCGGCCCAGGTCTCGTAGCCGGCCACATAGGCCACCAGCATGTCGAGGCCGGAGGCGTCCAGCGCCTCGGCCTCGGCCAGGATCGCCGGCACCAGCACGGTGGACGGATGCCCGCGCAGCGCGACATCGTCATAGTCCAGCGCGTGAGCGGCGACGCCGTTGATCCAGGCCGCCTCCGGCGCCGGCGCGGTGGCGGGCGAGAAGGCGATGCTGGCCGGGCCGGCGGGCGGGGCCAGGGTGGCGCGCAGGATGCCCACCGCCTCCTCGCCGCGGCCGGCGATCATGGTGCCGATGCAGTCGATGAAGCCCAGCCGGGCGACCTCCATCGCCTCCGGCGGGATGCGGTTGGGCGAGAGGTCGGCGATGAAGCGGCCGATATCGGCGGTGAGCGCGGACATGGTTTCCTCCTTGGCTCGGATCAATGCGCGCGGGCGCGCAGCGCCTTCAGGCTGCCGCCCATCTTGACCGCGCCGGGCAGCGGGTGGCCCACGATGTCCTCGGCCAGCCGCGCGACCTCGATCAGCTTGTCGAGGTCGATGCCGGTGGCGATGCCCATCTCCTCGCACAGGAACACCAGATCCTCGGTGCAGACATTGCCGGCCGCGCCCTTGTGCGCGGCGAACGGGCAGCCGCCCAGGCCGGCCACGGTGGCGTCGTAGATGCGCACGCCCATCTCGAGCCCGGCATAGGCGTTGGCGATGCCCATGCCGCGGGTGTCGTGCAGATGCAGCGAGAGGGTGAGGTCGGGGAAGCGGTCGCGCACCTTGCCCACCAGCGCGCGCACCGATCGCGGCGTCGCCCAGGCCATGGTGTCGGCCAGCGACAGCACGCGCGGCGGGGTGCCGTGCTCGGCGGCGATGTCGAGCAGGGTGGCGATCATGTCCAGCACGCGCTGATGCGGGATCTCGCCTTCGAAATTGCAGCCGAACGCGGCCATGATGCCGGCGCGTTCCAGCGGGATGTTCAGCTCCTTATACATCCGCAGCGTGTCATGGGCGGCGCGGATATTGTCTTCCAGCGAGCGCTGCTGGTTGCGTTTCAGGAACGTCTCCGAGGCGGTGAGCGAGAACGATCCCTTGATGTCGAGCCGCCCGGTGGCGATGGCGCGCTTCAGCCCCTGCAGGTTGAGCCAGAGCGCGGTGTAGTCCACCCCGGGCTTGCGCGTGAACCCCGCCACCACCGCCTCGGCGTCGGCCCAGCCGGGCACGCGGGCGGGGTTCACGAACGAGGCGACCTGGATCTGGGTGATTCCGGTTTCCGACAGCGCGTCGATCAGCGCGATCTTGCGCGCGGTGGGGATGGGGCCCTTCTCGAACTGGAAGCCCTCGCGAGGGCCTTCCTCGTTGATCTGCACGCTGGTGGGGAGGTCGGACATGGGCGTGCTCCTGCGTTGCTCATGGGCAGGCTAATACCGGGCCGGGTGCTCGGCTACACCCGCACCAGGTTCCCCGGCTCCCGCCCGGCCAGCACCGCGGCGATCCCGTCCAGCACCAGAAACCCCATCGCGTCCCGCGTCTCCCGCGTCGCCGAACCCAGATGCGGCAGCAGCACCACGTTCTCCAGCCCCAGATA
>DAHWNE010000283.1 GCA_027340195.1 Acetobacteraceae bacterium
CCAGCGCGAGGTCCAGCAGCACCTGATCCAGCGCGCGGGCGAACGCGCGCAGCATCGGCCCGCCGGCGGCCGGCACCCGCGGATGGCGGGCCTGGCCGGTGGCGAACAGCAGCACGGTGTCGGAGGTGGAGGTATCGGAATCCACCGTGGTGGCGTTGAAGCTGCCCGCCACCCCCCGGCGCAGCAGCTTGTCCAGCGCGGCGGCGGGGAGTTTCGCGTCGGTGGCGATGAAGCAGAGCATGGTCGCCATGTCGGGGGCGATCATGCCGCTGCCCTTGGCGATGCCGGTGATCCGCACCTCGGCCCCGCCGATCCGCGCCGTGGCGGTGGCCGCCTTGGGGAACGTATCGGTGGTCATGATCCCGCGTGCGGCGGCCTCCCACCCGTCCTCGCGCAGGGCGGCGTGCAGCCCGGGCAGGGCGGCGGTCAGCCGCTCGGTGGGCAGCACTTCCCCGATCACGCCGGTGGAGGCGATGAACACCTCGCCCGGCTTGCAGCCGACCAGCCGGGCCGCTTCCGCGGCGGTGGCGGCGCAGGTCTCCCGCCCGGCGCGGCCGGTGAAGACATTGGCGTTGCCGGCATTCACCACCACCGCCCGCGCCCGCCCGCCCTTCAGCGCGGCGCGGCACCAATCCACCGGCGCGCCCGGGCAGCGGTTGCGGGTGAAGACGCCGGCCACGCTGGTGCCGGGGGCGAGCTCCATCATCACCAGGTCGGTGCGCTCGCGGTAGCGGATGCCGGCCGCGACCGCCCCCAGCCGCACCCCGGCCAGCGGCGGCAGCGCCGGCAGCGGCACCGCCAGCGGAGAGATTTTCGTGTCCATCGGTCTTCCTTCAGCTCTTGCCGGCGTAGCTCTTGGCCATGCCCTCGGCCGGTTCCGCCTGCGGACCGAACGGCATGATCGGATAGCGCAGCCCCGCCTTCGCCAGCCCCTTGAGGCCGGTCACCGCGCGCGCCAGATCCTCGGGCGGGCAGGCCATCAGCAGCTCGTCATCGGCCACCCCGCCGTAACGACGCTCGGCATAGCACGGGATGGACAGGCTGACGCTCCGCGTCTTCAGCGCGTGGCCCCAGGAATCGGCGCAGGCGCTTTCCCCGGTGATGGAGAAATCGTAGCGCCGGTAGTTTTTCCATTGCAGCCCGTTGATGAACAGGATCATCTGCGCCGGGTTGGCATAGAACAGGCAGATATCCGGCGGATCGAGCCGGGCCGAGCGCAGCGGCGAGACCACCAGCGCGTGATACCGCCCCGGCGGGACGCGCGGCATCCCCGCCTGATGCGCGGCGGCGGCTTCGCGGTTCTCGAACCACACCCCCTCCATCTTGCGCCCCGAGGTGTAGATCTCGCCCGGCGCGTCGAGCCCGATCACGCTGGAGCAGGACGAAAACTCCGGCACGTTCTCGGTGGTGATGCCAAGCGTGAAGCCGGCCAGCCTGGCTTGCGTCACCAGCTGGCAGGTCGAGAAGGTCTTGCCCTTGGGCGGGCGACGCAGCCCGGGCACCGCCTCCATGGCGGCGATCGTCTCGAACAACTTCATCCCGATCGGCAGGGTGCGCAGGCGCAACAGATCGGACAATTCGGTGGCCAGCCCGGCCAGGGCAGCAGCATCCAGGCCCGGCGCGCGGGCGACCTCGGCGGTGGTGGTTCCCATCCCCATGCTCCTCCTTCCCGGCCGTCTGGCCGGCCGGGGCGGTTCATGCAACACCACGGGCGGACGAAACGTGCAAGCACCGCCCAATGCCCGACTCCTCGGCCGAGGTCTCCCCGCGCGCCCTGTTCCTCGCCGTGGTGCCGCCGATCATGCTGCCGGTGTTCCTCGGCGCGGCGGACCCGACCGTGGTCGCCACCGCCCTGCCCGCGATCGGCGCGGCCTTCGGCCATGTGCGGCTGCTGCCCTGGATGGTGGTGGCCAATCTGATGGCCGGCACCATCGCCGCCGCCGCCTACGGGCGGCTGGCCGATCTGTTCGGACAGCGGCGGATGCTGCTCAGCGCGATGGTGCTGTTCGTGCTCGCCGGCGCGCTCTGCGCCGCCGCGCCTGGGCTCGGCTGGCTGATCGCCGGCCGGGTGCTTGGCGGGCTCGGGGCCGGCGGCCTGACCACGCTGACCCAGGCGCTGATCGGCACCCTGGTGCCGGCGCGGGAGCGGGGGCGCTACCAGAGCTACTATGCGGCCTGCATCGTTGCCGGCTCGGCCTTCGGGCCGGTGGCGGGCGGAGTGCTGGCGGGCGCGTTCGGCTGGCGCGCGGTGTTCCTGTCCTATCTGCCGCCGGGGCTGATCGCGCTGGCGCTGATCGCCCGCCTGCCAGCCGAACCCCGCCCGCACCGGGCGCGGGTCGATCTGGCGGGAATCGGGTTGCTCACGGCGTTCGTGGTTCCGTTCCTGCTCGCCGTCTCCCGCTTGCAGCGGCCGAGCCTGGCCGCCCTGCCGGGGACGCTGGCCGAGGCGGCGCTGGCGGCGCTGGCGCTGGTCGTGCTGCTGCGCCAGCAACGCGCGGTCGGCGCGGCGGGGGTGATGGCGCTGCCGCTGCTGCGCGACCCCTCGTTCTGGCGGTCGGATCTCATGTCGGCCTGCTCGGGGGCGTCGCTCACCGCGATGGTGACCTTCCTGCCGCTCTATTTCGGGGTGATCGGCGGGCTCGAGACCGGCCGGGCCGGGATGCTGCTGATGCCGCTGACGGTCGGCGTCAGCATGGGCTCGGTGGCGACCGGCTGGCTGATCGCGCGCAGCGGGCGGACCGCGATCTTCCCCATGCTGGGGCTGGGATTCACCGCCCTGACCCTGGTGGCGGCGGCCTGGTTCGCGCCGGCGCTCGGGGTCACCGGCGTGGCCTGGCTGGTGGCGCTGGGCGGGGTGGCGCAGGGATCGGCGATGCTGACCGCGCAGCTCACGGTGCAGCTTGTGGCCCCGGTGCGGATGCTGGGCGCGGCGGCGGGGTCGGTGCAGCTGTCGCGCTCGCTGGGCTCGGCGTTCGGCGCGGCGGTGGCGGGGGCGGTGCTGTTCGGGCTGCTGGGCTGGCATGATCCTCGCGCGCCTGCGGTGTTCGCCGCCCTGGTCCGCCACGGTCCGGGCGCGCTCGCGGCACTGGCCCCGCCGGCGCGGGCGGCGGCGGCGGCGGCGATCGGCTGGGCGTTCCGCGGCGTGTTCCTGACGGTGGCGGTGTTCTCGCTCACCATCGTCGCCGCCGCCGCCAGCATGCCGGTGCGGCGGGTCTGATCCCCGCGTTTCCCGCAGTTGACGCCGCCCGCGCTTCCTGGTCCCTCTCGGCCCGCCGTCCAGGGAACCCGAAGATGACCTT
Organism: Acetobacteraceae bacterium; assembly: GCA_027340195.1. Taxonomy (GTDB): domain Bacteria; phylum Pseudomonadota; class Alphaproteobacteria; order Acetobacterales; family Acetobacteraceae; genus JAJZVS01. The sequence goes on from DAHWNE010000283.1 coordinate 3,300, forward strand.
CACCGTTCTGTACCCCGAGAAACTCTACGCCGACGACAGCGTCGAACGCCGCGTGTTCGGCCCCGACGTCACCGTGCTGGTGCGCGACACCCAGGAACTCGCCGAGCTGTCGGACGCCGACTGCGCCGCCGCCGACGGGCTGATGATCCTGCGCCAGTCGGTGCGGGCCGCCGACCTCGCGCGGTTCACGAAGCTGCGCTGCGTGGTGCGCATGGGCGTGGGCTACGACAAGATCGACCGCAAGGCTGCCGCCGCCCGCCAGGTGGTGGTCTGCAACGTGCCCGACTACGGCACCACCGAGGTCGCCGACCACGCGATCGCGCTGGCGATGGCGCTGCGCCGCGGCTTGCTGCTGCATCACGAGTGGCAGCGCCAGCCGCAGGGCGCGCCGTGGAAAGCGGTGTTCGACCCGTTGATCCGGCGCACCGGCAGCCTCACCTTCGGGGTGATCGGCCAGGGCCGCATCGGCACCGCCGCCATGCTGCGCGCCAAGGCGCTGGGCTACCGGGTGGTCTTCTTCGATCCCTATCGGCCGA
>DAHWNE010000322.1 GCA_027340195.1 Acetobacteraceae bacterium
TCAGATTGTCCACCATCAGCATGGCGGATCCCTTGATGGGATACATGGTGTGCCGATGCGGCCAGTGCGCGGTATCGTTGTGATACGGGTAGGGCAGGATCAGCGCCGGGTCGGCGCGCGCCGGATCGCCGGGCCAGATCCACAGCATGGCGTCGCGCTCGACCAGCGGGAAGGCGCGCACGCGGGCGCGCTCGGGGATCTGGCGCTGGCCGGGGATCAGCACGCAGGCGCCGGAGCCGTCGAAGGTCAGGCCGTGATAGCCGCATTCAAGGCCGCGTTCGGTTACCGTGCCGCGCGAGAGCGGCGCGCCGCGGTGGCAGCACATGTCGATCAGGGCGTGGGCCTGGCCCTGTCGGTCGCGGAACAGCACCACCGGCTCGCCGCAGATGCGCCGCGCCAGCGGGCGGTCGGCGATCTCGTCGGCCCAGGCGGCCACGTACCAGGCGTTGCGGATCATCTTGGTTGCCCTCCCGATGCGGCGTCGCGGTTGCGCCGGATACGAGACTACCGCCCGGTGGAAGTTGTCGGCAAGGGCGAACCGCCGCCCCGGTTCACCCCATCACCCCGGCGGCCAGCGCGATTCCGGCGGCGATCAGCGCGATCCCGCCCGCCCGCGCCACCAACCCGCCCATCGGCGCCAGTTTCTCCACCAGCACGAACATCCCGAGCCCCGCTACCCAGACCAGGTTCATCGCGCCGACCGCGAACAGCAGCGCCATCAGTGCCCAGCAGCAGCCGAGGCAGACCGCCCCGTGCCGCAGCCCCATCCGCAGCGCGCCCGCCACCCCGTCCCGCCAGTGCCCCAGCAGGAAGCCCAGCGGCGAGCGGCAGGCGCCGAGGCAGGCGAGCTTGAGCGGGCTGAACTGATAGGCCCCGGCAGCGAGGAAGATCGCCCCGCCGATGCCGCGCCCCACCGCGCCGGCCATGCCGGCGGCGAGGCCGGCGCGCGCCAGCGCCCATTGCGCCGCCGCGGCGACGGCGGCGAAGCCGGTCCAGACCAGCAGATAGCCGGCGATGAAGGCGGCGAGCGGCAGGCTGGCGCCGCGTTCGGGCGCGCGCGCGGCGTGGATGCGCGCCACCGCGAGCGTCATCGGCGCCGCGCTCGGCAGCATCATGCCGGGCATCATCACCGCCCACATCGCGAAGCCGATCGCGAGCGCCGAGAGCCCCGGCGCCATCGCCATCCCCGGCATGGCGGGCATCATCGCCTGCCCCAGCGGCGGCAGCGCGATCCAGGCGAGCGCGGTCAGCGCCGCGAGCGAGGCCAGCACCCAAGCGCGCAGGCGCCGGTCCCGCCGCCGCAGGGCGGGATCAGCCGGCCCAGGCGAAGGGGGCGAAATGGCCGTTGTTGCCATGGCCGTGGAGCGACAGATCGAGGCCGAATCCCTGCACGTCGAACCGCTCGGCGCGGGCCAGCGCGAGGCGCCGGTTCGCCGGATGGGCGGTGTTGTCGAGATAGAACGGCTCGCCCGAGCGGTTGCGCGAGGCGACGCCCTCAATGGCGAAGGACAGGATGCCGGGGATCTCCACCCCCCGGCGCAGCCCGTCGGCGGTGAGGCGGATCGGGGCATGGGCGATCCCGCGGAAATCGCTGACCAGCCCGGCGCGGATCGCCCCGGTGGGGCCGCCTGCCTCGCCGGCGGCGATGGCGCCGAGGGCAGCGCGCTGCGCCGGGTCGGCGGCCTCGTCCACCACCACCGCGAAGCTCCAGTTGCCCTCGGACATGATGCGCCCGGAGCGGATCAGCAGGGCGAAGGCGAGCCCGTCCAGCCGTTGCGCGCCGTGCCGGCCTTCGTCGATGTGGAAGACCATGGCGGCGGTGCAGTCCGCATGCGTGGCCTCGGCCTGCGGGTTGGTGTAGATGCAGGGGCAGAGATAGTCGCAGTTGCAGCTTTCCATGTAGTCGCCACGGAGCTGCCAGGCGTTTTCGGCCATCGCGGTCTCCTTTCGCGCGGGTGGGCGCGGGGAGCGGAGCATCCGGCGGGCGCCGGGTCAACCGCTCGCGCAGCCGTGAGGCCGCGCCCGTTGTAGCCGCCCCCCCGGAGGCGGGATATAACCTCCCGATGCCCTACGATATCGGCGTTTCCCGCGACCTCCCCCCCTCCGGGCGCGCCATCAGCGCCGCCGACCGGCGCGCGGTCGCAAACTGGCTGTTCCTGCTCTGCGCCATGATCTTCGTGATGGTGGTGCTGGGCGGGCTCACAAGGCTGACCGGCTCCGGCCTGTCCATCATGGAATGGGCCCCGGTCGCCGGGGTGCTGCCGCCGCTCAATCACGCGCAATGGGAACAGCTGTTCGCGCTCTACAAGCAGACCGCGCAATATCGGCTGGTCAACGACGGCTTCGGCCTGGCCGGGTTCCAGCGGATTTTCTGGCTGGAGTGGGTGCATCGGCTGTGGGGCCGGCTGATGGGCCTCGCGGTCCTGCTGCCGCTGATCTGGTTCTGGCTCCGCGGCCGGCTGCCGCCCGGGCTGGGCTGGCGGCTGGTGCTGTTCTTCGTGCTGGGCGGGCTGCAGGGCGCGGTCGGCTGGTTCATGGTCGCCTCCGGTTTCTTCCCCGATGCGACGGCGGTGGCCCCGAGCCGGCTCGCGCTGCATCTGGGGCTGGCGCTGGTGCTGTATGCCGCGGTGCTGTGGACCGGGCTCTCGGTGCGGCGCCCGGTCCCGACCGGACCGACGGCGCCGCGCGGGCTGCGCGCGCTGGTGGGCGGGTTCACGATCGCGCTTTCGCTTACCATCCTGGCCGGCGCCTTCGTCGCCGGCACCCATGCCGGCTTCGAGTACAACACCTTCCCGCTGATGGGCCGGCATCTGATCCCCCGCGCCTACGACCAGCTGCATCCGTTCTGGCGCAACATGATCGCCAACATCGCCGCGGTGCAATTCGACCACCGCGTGCTGGCCACCGTGACCGCGACCTTGGGGTTGGCGGCGGCGCTGGCCGCGCTGGCCGCCCCGCCGGCGCTGCGGCGGCCGGTGCTCGTGATGGCCGCGCTGGTGGTGCTGCAATACGCGCTGGGGGTGGCGACCTTGCTCTATGTGGTGCCGGTGCCGCTGGCGGTGACGCACCAGGCCAACGCGGTGCTCACCCTGACCGCCGCGCTGGTGGCGCTGCACGCGCTGCGTCGCCCCCGCGCCGGTCCGGCCGCGTGAGCACGCGCGGCGCCCACATCGGCCGCCGCCCGGCGCGGCCGGACGCGGCGCGCCTTGCTGCCGTGCTGGCGGCACTCCCCGAAGGGGTTGTCCTGTTCGACTCCGACCGCCGCGTGGTGCTGACCAACCCCGCCTATGACCGGCTGATGGCCGGCGCGGAAGCCCGCGCGGGCGATACGATCGAAGCGGTGATCCGCGCCCGCATCGCCGCCGGCGAATACGGTCCGGGCGATCCGGATGCGCAGCTCGCCCGCCACCTGTCCCACGACTTTTCCCTGCCGCAGACCCGCCGCCGCCGCCGTCCCAACGGCACCACCATCGAGAACCGTTGGATCCCGCTGCCCGACGGCGGTTTCATGGGGGTGGTGCGCGACATCACCCCGCAAGTGGAGGCCGACGCCGCATTGCAGCGCCGCGGCGAGGAAACCGCGATCCTGCTGTCCGGGATGCGCCAGGGGCTGATCCTGTGGGGAGCGGACCGGCGGCTGATCCTGGCCAACCCGATGGCGGCCACCCTGATCGGCGTGCCGTCCGAGCTCCTGACCCCCGGCTGCACCCACGCCGAGTTCATCGACCGCATCCTCGCCGGCGGCTATCTGGGCTCCGGGAGACTCGCCCACGCCATGGCCGCGGAGCTCAAATCGCGCGACTGGGGCCATTCCTGGGTGCGTCATTTCGTCAACCCCGCCGGCCGCTTCGTCGAGCGCCGCTCGGACCCCGCGCCGGGCGGGATGAACATCACCACCTTCACCGACATGACGGAGACCCGCGAGGCCGAACACGCCCTGCGCCGCGCCAAGGAGGCCGCGGAGGCGGCGAGCCAGGCCAAGTCCCGCTTCCTTGCCACCATGAGCCACGAGCTGCGCACCCCGCTCAACACCGTGATCGGCTTCTCCGAGGCGCTGGCAGCCGAGATCGCCGCCGGCCGCGGCGCCGAATATGCGCGCGCCATCAACACCGCCGGGCGCCAGCTGCTGGGGCTGATCGACACGCTGCTGGATGTGGCGCGGCTGGAATCCGGCCGCTTCGACCTGGTCGAGGACCTGATCGCCCCCACCCGCCTGATCACCGCCTGCTTGCGCCAGTTCGATCCCGCCGCGCGGGCCGCCGAAATCACCCTGATCGGCCCTGACCCGGGGGTCGCGCTGCCCGACCTGCTGGCCGACCGGCGGCGGCTGTCGCAGGCGCTGCACCAGCTGGTGTCGAACGCGATCAAGTTCACCCCCCCGGGCGGAACGGTGCGTGTCGCCGCCGGCCGGGACGGCGACGGGCTGGTGGTCACCGTGACCGATACCGGCATCGGCATCCCCGAGGCCGATCTGGCGCGCGTCTTCGATCCGTTCGTGCAGCTCGACGCCTCGCTGGCCCGCCGCTTCACCGGCGCCGGGCTCGGCCTCTATCTCGCCCGCGCCCTGGTCGAAAGCCACGGCGGCACGCTCGCCCTGGCCTCGGTGCCCGGCGCCGGCACCACCGCCGCACTCCGCCTGCCCGCGCACCGGCTGCGCCTTCCCCTGCCGCAGGAACCCCCATGACCCAGCTCGCCGCCACCGACGCCCTGTTCTTCGACCGCGCGGACGCCGCGCTGGATCGCGCCGCCGCCGAGCGGCTGCTGGCGCACGCCCTGGACGCCAGCGACGATGGCGAGTTGTTCCTGGAATACCGGGAAAGCGAGACCCTGAGCCTCGATGACGGGCGCATCCGCGCCGCCGGGTTCGACACCTCGCTCGGCTTCGGCCTGCGCGCGGTGGCCGGGGAGGCGACCGGCTACGCCCATGCGGGCGAGATCTCCGAACCCGCCCTGGCGCGCGCGGCCGAGGCGGTACGCGCGGTGGCGGCCGGGCATTCCGGAGTGGCGGCGGAACCGCCGCGGGCGACCAACTCCCGCCTCTACACCGACGCCAATCCGCTGGCGGCGGCGGGATTCGCGGCGCGGGCGGCGCTGCTGGGCGAGGTGGACGCCTATGCCCGCGGGCGCGATCCGCGGGTGAAGCAGGTGATGGCCTCGCTGGGCGGAGAGTTCCAGGCGGTGCAGATCCTGCGCCCCGACGGGACGCGGGTGGCCGATCTGCGCCCGCTGGTGCGCTTCAACGTCTCGGTGGTGGTGGAACAGAACGGGCGACGGGAGACCGGCGGCTACGGCACCGGCGGGCGGGTCGGCTATGCCGGGCTGATGGACCCGGCGTCCTGGCGGGCGGCGGTGGACGAGGCGCTGCGCCAGGCGCTGGTCAACCTGGAAAGCGTCCCGGCGCCGGCCGGGGAGATGGAGGTGGTGCTCGGCCCCGGCTGGCGCGGCATCCTGCTGCACGAGGCGATCGGGCACGGTCTCGAGGGCGATTTCAACCGCAAGAAGACCTCCGCCTTCGCCGGGCTGATGGGCAGCCGGATCGCCGCCCCCGGGGTGACGGTGATCGACGACGGCACCATCCCCGACCGGCGCGGCAGCCTGACCGTCGATGACGAGGGCACGCCCTCGGCGCGCACCGTGCTGATCGAGGACGGGGTTCTGGTGGGCTACATGCAGGACCGGCTGAACGCGCGGCTGATGGGGGACCGGCCCACCGGCAACGGGCGGCGGCAATCCTATGCTCATGCGCCGATGCCGCGGATGACCAACACCGTCATGCTGGGCGGGAAGCACGCGCCGGAGGAGATGATCCGCTCGGTGAAGCGCGGGCTCTATGCGGTGAATTTCGGTGGCGGGCAGGTGGATATCACCTCGGGGAAATTCGTGTTCTCGGCCTCCGAGGCCTATCGGATCGAGGACGGGCGGATCGGCGCGCCGGTGAAGGGCGCGACCCTGATCGGCAACGGGCCGGACGCGCTGACGAAAGTCGCGATGATCGGCAACGACATGGCGCTGG
>DAHWNE010000163.1 GCA_027340195.1 Acetobacteraceae bacterium
AACGAGAGCTTCTCCCGCGACCGCGCGGGGGCCCGCAACTGGCTGTCGGTGGTGCAGATCAATGCCGACAGCGCGGCCTTCTTCGCCCGCTACACGGCCGCCGACCCGGCCTCGGTGATCGCCTTCTATGTCACCGACGCCGCCAACCCCACCTCCATCCTCAGCGCGCTACGCGCGGCGCGGGAGAATGCGCGCACCCTGCGCCCGCTGATCTCCACCGAGATGTGGGTGCAGCTCAACCGCTTCCACGCCCGCCTGGCGGGGCTTGCCGCCGAGGAGCTTGCCCCCGGCCGGCTGGCTCCCCTGCTGTCGGAAATCAAGGAGGCCTGCCAGACCCATACCGGGATCACCGAGGGCACGTTCTTCCGCGATCAAGGCTGGTATTTCTGCCAGCTCGGCCGCTACCTGGAACGCGCCGACCAGACCACCCGGCTGCTCGACGTGAAATACCACGTGCTGCTGCCGCGTACCGAGGAGGTGGGAAGCCCGGTCGATGCCAGCCAGTGGAACGCGCTGCTGCGCTCGGCGGCCGGGTATCACGCCTATCGCCGGCTGCACCCGCGCGGCATCGCGCCGGCGCAGGTGGCGGGGTTCCTGCTGCTCAACCGGCGGTTCCCGCGCTCGGTCTATCTCTGCGTGCGCGAGGCCGAGCTGGCGCTGGCGGATCTGACCGCGCGCTACGAGCTGCGCAACGGGCGGGCGGCGGCCGAGGAGCTGGACGCGCTGCGCGGCATCCTGAGCGCGGTCACGATCGAGGACGTGCTGATCGGCGGGCTGCACGAGTTCCTGGACATGGTGCAGCTGCGCCTTGCCGCCACCGCGCGGGCGCTGGGCGAGGGGTTCTTCGGCGACAAGCCGGCCTGATCCTATTCCGCCGCCCGCCCGCGCAGCCCGAGCGTGCGGTCCTGCGCGGCGGCGATGCGCGCCATCCGCCGCAGGTCCTGCTCGGTCAGATTGAGCGCGGAATCGACCCACATGTCGGCGATCTCGCGCAGCTCGGCGATGTCGATCGGCATCACCCGCCGACGCGCCTTGTAGATGGCGGACTGCGCGCGATGGCGGGACCGACCGCGGGCGATGTAGTCGCGCACCACCTGCTCGCCTTCCCCGGGTTCGGCCAGGATATCCACCACCCCCATCGCCTTCATCTCGGCAGCGGTATAAAGCCGGCCGCTGAGGATCATCTCCTCGGCCTTCACCATGCCCATCCGCCGCGCGAGATAGGTGTAGGCCCCCATGCCGGGGAACAGGTTGAACAGGATCTCGGGCAGGCCGAACTTCGCTTGACGTTCCGCCACCATCACGTCGCACGAGAGCGGCGCCTCGAGCCCGCCGCCGAGGGCGTCGCCCTGGATCAGAGCGATGGTGACCACCCCATGGCCCCAGCCGGTGTAGTTGGCGTAGCCGATATTCACGCAGGCCTGCGCGTAGGCGCGCAAGCCCTCGCGGTCGCCCGCGCGGATCTTCTGCGCGAACAAGGTAAGGTCGCCGCCGAGGTTGAAGACCTCACGTCCGCGTGAGCCGAGCACGAAATAGTCGAACGGCGCCGGTGTCCCGGCGGGGCGGGCGCGAAACAGCGCGTCGATCAGCGCCTGCATATGCGCGAGGTCTCGCAACAGCGGCAGGGTGAAGCTGGGCCGGCCGCGCGGCTTCATCCAGGCCCAGAAGGCGCGGTCCTGCTCGTCCAGCACCACGTCGAGGTCGCTGTAGTCCTGCCCGGCGACGATCGCGGCGGGGCTGGACGGCGGGTCGGGCGGCGGGCCGTACCCGACGATGGCACGCAGCATCTGGCCCGGGTCGCGCGGGGTCGCGGCGTCCGGGCGCGCCACGGCCTGGTCCAGGAGGGACGTCATCGTTTCGGCTCCTGCCGTCTCCGTTTCCGGCGGGTGACGTAATGTTACGGTATCCGCCATTCACAGCATCGCACGAATCACGGATCGAAAGCGATAGGTAAAACGCAGAGACGAATCGTGGTACCAGTTGCAAGATTGACGCACACCCCATGATCGCCCGGTTGTGACCGGGCGCATTTTCGCGCGTCGCCACCGCCGGACGTCGGAAAACTGCGGTTCAGACGCTATTTTTATACGGATGGCGTGACATTATCGTCACGGCGGCGTTTCGTCCACCGTTCAACCCATGACGAATAAAGCATTTCTCGCCATTACCCCGGCCGTCCCGCAAGCAGCGCCGCCGTCAGCGCCGCCGAGGCACGCGGCAGCGGCACATGCCCGCGCAGCAGGATCTGCGTCGAGCGGACATAGGCCGCCTCGGTCAGACGCAGCCCGTCGGGGGCGGCCGCGGCGGTGATGCTGGCCCCCAGGATGCCGGCCGGATTCTCGATCCCCACCGCGATCGGCCGCGCCTCCGCCCCCGGCGCCGCCAGCCCCGCCGCCTCGGCATGCGCCACCGTCCCCGGGATCAGCGCCGCCGCGGCCAGGCAGCAACCGCCCGAGACCGCCATCGACCGGTGCCCCTGCTGGGGGGTGAAATAGCGCGCGGCGATATGCCCCCCCGCCGTCGGTTTGCCCACCAGGCAGAGCTTGGGGATGGTCTCCGACCGGGCCAGCGCCTCGGCCGACAGCGGCTGCCCGTCCCGCCCACGCAGGCCCATCGCCAGCCCGGCCGCCACCCAGACCGCGCGCAGCCGCGCCATCAGCGCCGGATCGCTATCCAGATCGCCGATCGGCTCGTGCACGGCGCGGCCGAAATCCTCCGCTCGCGCGATCACCATCGGCACCGCCACATCGACGCAGGAGACCTCGACCCCCGCGCAGCGGTCGGTCCGGTTGCCGGTGGGCAAGAGCTTGCCGGTCTTGGACCCGACCGGGTCGCCCAGCGCCAGATCGACCGCGGCGAAGGCGCCATCGACACCCGGAATCTCGGTGGTGACCGGCAGCCCGTCGGCGCCGAACACCATCCGGCTCGCGGTCAGCACCCCGGTATTGGTGTTGCGGATCACCGGGGTGAACGCCCCCGGTCCGGCCGGGCGGGACAACAGCCCGGTATCCAGCGCCCAGAGCGGCAGGGCGGCCGACATGTTGCCGCAGTTCACCGACCAGTCCACCGCGGCGGTCTCGGCGGCCAGCTGCGCCAGGGTGCTGACGATCCGGCCCTGCTCGTCCAGGTCGGCGAAGAACACCTTGTTGGACGTCGCCGGCCCGCGGCCGAGGCCGGTGATCTGCCGGTTGCCGGCGCGGGTGCCGGCGAGCGGCAGGCCCATCAGATGGCGCAGCAGCTCCTCGCGCAGCGCGATCGCCGCCGGGGCGAGCCGGTCGAGGATGACGAGGCCGGTGGAGGTGCCGCCGCGCATGTGATGGACCGGAAACTCGATCACCCCGTCGCGCAGGCGGGGCAGGAAGTCGGGCAGACGGGGACAGGGCGACATCGGGACCTCGCGGTTTTCCGGCGATCTAGCACGGTTCGCGGTTGACCGCGGACCCGCCGGCATGGTCTCTCTGCCCGTCGTTTTCAGGGATCCCGGATGCGCATCCTGCTCACCGGCGGCTGCGGCTTCATCGGCTCGGCGGTGGTGCGCCACCTGCTGCGCCATACCGGCCACAGCGTCGTCAATATCGACAAGATGACCTACGCCGCCTCGGAAGAGGCGCTGGAGGACGCGCGCACCGATCCGCGGCATATATTGGTCCGCGCCGACATCGCCGACGCGGCGGCGATGCGCGCCGCCTTCGCCGACCACCAGCCCGACCTGGTGATGCATCTCGCCGCCGAGAGCCATGTCGATCGCTCCATCGACGGGCCGGGCGACTTCATCCGCACCAACGTGCTGGGCACCTTCACCTTGCTTGAGGCCGCGCGCGGCTACTGGTCCGCCCTGCCGGCCGACCGCCGCGCCGCCTTCCGCTTCCCCCATGTCTCCACCGACGAGGTGTTCGGCGCGCTTGCTCCCGCCGATCCCCCCTTCACCGAGACCACCGCCTATGATCCGCGCAGCCCCTATTCGGCCTCCAAGGCGGCCTCCGACCATCTGGCGCGGGCCTGGTTCCACACCTACGGCCTGCCCACGATGGTCAGCAATACGTGCAACAATTACGGCCCCTGGCAGTTCCCGGAAAAGCTGATCCCGCTGGTCACGCTGAACGCCCTGGCCGGGCGGGAGCTGCCGGTCTATGGCGACGGCTCCAACATCCGCGACTGGCTGTTCGTGGAGGATCACGCCGCCGCCTTGGTACTTGTGGTCGAGCACGGCGCCCCCGGCGCCACTTACGCCATCGGCGCCCGCCAGCCGCGCAGCAATCTGGAGGTGGTGCGCGCCATCTGCGCGCATCTCGACCGGGTCGCCCCCGACCCCGCCGGGCCGCGCGACCGGCTGATCCGCTTCGTCCCCGACCGGCCGGGACATGATTTCCGCTACGAGATCGACCCCTCCGCCACCGAGGCGGCGCTGGGCTGGCGGGCGCCGCACGATTTTGAAACCGGCCTTGCCCGCACCATCGACTGGTACCTGGCCAACCGGCCCTGGTGGGAAGGCGTGCGCGCCGCGCGCTACGGCGGCGAACGACTGGGAAAGGGCGCATGAAGGGCATCATCCTCGCCGGAGGCTCCGGCACAAGGCTGCATCCGGCGACGCTCGCGTCCTCGAAGCAGCTGCTGCCGGTCTATGACAAGCCGATGGTCTATTACCCGCTCAGCACGCTGATGCTGGCCGGCATCCGCGACATCCTGCTGATCTCCACCCCCACCGACCTGCCGCAGTTCCGCCGCCTGCTGGGCGACGGGGCGCAGTTCGGCATCCGCATCGCCTATGCCGAGCAGCCGAGCCCGGACGGGCTCGCGCAGGCGTTCCTGATCGGGCGCGACTGGATCGCCGGGCAGGCCTGCGCGCTGGCGCTGGGCGATAATTTGATCCATGCCGATCATCTCTCGGCACTGCTGCGCGCCGCCGCCGCCCGCCCGACGGGGGCCACGGTGTTCGCCTATGAGGTGCGCGACCCGGAGCGCTACGGCGTGGTCACCTTCGATGCCGCCGGCCGGGCGGTGGCGCTGGACGAAAAGCCCCCCCAGCCGCGCTCGAACTGGGCGGTCACCGGTCTCTATTTCTATGATGCCCGGGTGTGCGACCTCGCCGCCACCATCCGCCCCTCGGCGCGGGGGGAACTCGAGATCACCGACCTCAACCGGCTCTACCTGGACGCCGGGGCGCTGCATGTGGAGCGGCTGTCGCGCGGCTGCGCCTGGCTCGACGCCGGCACCCCGGACAGTCTGCTGCAGGCGGCGACCTTCGTGCAGACCATCCAGACCCGCACCGGCCTGCTGGTGGGTTGTCCGGAGGAGGTGGCGTTCCGCATGGGCTTCATCGATGCCGCCGCGCTGCGCGCTCAGGCCGCGCGGCTGGGCAAGACCGAGCTGGGCCGGGTGCTGACGGAGCTTGCCCGATGAGCCACGCCGAACCGCAATCCATCCCCGAGGTCATCCTGCTGACCCCGCCGCGCTTTCCCGACGGGCGCGGCTTCTTCTCCGAGACCTTCAACGCCGCCCGCGAGGCGGCCGTGGGCATCGCCGGCCCGTTCGTGCAGGACAACCATTCGGTCTCCGCCCCGCGCGGGACGGTGCGCGGGTTGCATTGCCAGATCGGCCCCAACGCGCAGGGCAAGCTGGTGCGCTGCGTGCGCGGCGCGATTTGGGACGTGGCGGTGGATATCCGCCGCTTCTCGCCGACCTACGGGCGCTTCGTCGCCGCCGAGCTGTCGGCGGCGAACTGGCGCCAGCTCTGGGTCCCGGTCGGGTTCCTGCACGGGTTCTGCACCCTCGAGGCGGATACCGAGGTGATCTACAAAGTCACCGCCCCCTACGACCGCGCCGCCGAGCGTGGGGTGATCTGGACCGACCCCGATCTGGCGCTGCCCTGGCCGGTGGCGGCGGAGGCCGCGGTGTTGTCCGACAAGGACCGCGTCCTGCCGCGGCTGCGCGACTGCCCCGACTGGTTCACCGTCCCATGAGCCGGTCGGGGGGGTGGCTGGTGACCGGCGGGTCCGGCCAGCTGGCCTCGGCGCTCGCCGCCTACCCCGAGACTCGGGTGATCGGCCGGCCCGGCTTCGATTTCGACCGTCCGGAGACGATCGCCCCGGCACTCGCGGCGGCACGGCCGAGCCTGGTGGTGAACGCCGCCGCCTATACGGCGGTGGACGCCGCCGAGACCGATGCCGCCGCCGCGTTCCGCGCCAATCGCGACGGCCCCGCCGCCCTCGCCGCCTGGTGCCGGGATGCCGGCGTGCCGCTGATTCACATCTCCACCGATTACGTCTTCGACGGCAGCAAGGGCGCGCCCTATGTCGAGACCGATCCCACCGCGCCGCTCGGCGTCTATGGCGCGAGCAAGCTGGCCGGAGAGCGGGCGGTGCTGGACTCGGGCGCGCGGGCGGTGATCCTGCGCACCTCGTGGGTCTATGCGCCGCGCGGGCGGAACTTCATGCTGACCATGCTGGGCGCGGGGGCGCGGATGCCGCGGCTGCGGGTGGTGGCCGATCAGATCGGCTGCCCGACCACCGCGCTCGATCTCGCCGCCGCGGTCGCCGCGGTGGCGGGACGCCTGACCGAGGGCTGGCGGGACGCGTATGCCGGGGTCACCCATGCCGCCGGTTCCGGGTTCACCTCGTGGCACGGCTTCGCCACCGCGATCTTCGCCGAGGCCGCCGGCTTCGGCGGGCCGGCGCCGGAGGTGGCGGCGATCGCCACTGCCGACTGGCCGACACCGGTACGCCGGCCGGCGGATTCGCGGCTGGACTGCACCCGCCTGGCGGAGCTATTCGGCGCGCGGCTGCCGGACTGGCGCGACGGGCTGCGCCGGACGGTGGCGGCCTGGGCGGCGGAATCGCGCCCATCGGACTTGCACCGCGGCGCAGCATCGCTTACATGAACGATCCCCCTCCGCCCGGAGCCGATCTCGCATGGCGCGCGTCACCGTCGAAGACTGCATCCAGAAAATCCCCAACCGGTTCGAGCTGGTGCTGCTCGCCGCCCAGCGCGCGCGCGGCATCTCGCGCGGGGAAGAACTCACGGTCGATCGCGACAACGACAAGAACCCGGTGATCGCGCTCCGCGAAATCGCCGAGGAGACGATCGATCCCGCCCGGATCGAGACCGACCTGATCCGCTCGCTGTCGCGCGCCCCCGAACCCGAGCCCGCCGACGAGGAAGTGCTGGACCTGATCCCCACCGATCAGAACATCTTCGGCCTGCAGGACGTCGCCGCCGAGGAGGAGGCCGCCGCCTTCGCGGCCGAGGCCGAGGAACTGTCCCCCGAAGACCTGGAAGCGGCGATCGAGGCGGAGCTCGCCGGCAAACAACACTGACCGGCCGATGCGCGCGGGGGGCAGACCGGTTGGCCCGAGCCCGGCGCGCGCCCCCGAAGGCGTGGCCTCCGCGGAGGCCACGCCCCTCCGCCCGCCGGTCATCCGCCAGTTCGAGCTGACCGAGAAAATCCACGCCTATGACCCCGGCGCCGATACCGGTCTGATCGACGCCGCCTATGTGCTGGCGATGCGCGCCCACGGGGCGCAGAAGCGCGACAACGGCGATCCCTACATCACCCATCCGCTGGCGGTCGCCGATATCCTGACCGGCTACCGGCTGGACACCGCCTCCATCGCCACCGCGCTGCTGCACGACGTGATCGAGGACACGCCGGTCAAGCTGCCCGAGATCACCGCCCGCTTCGGCGCCGAGATCGCCGGGCTGGTCGATGGGGTGACCAAGCTCACCCGGCTGGAGCTGCAATCCGACCGCACCAAGCAGGCGGAGAATTTCCGCAAGCTGGTGCTGGCGATGAGCAAGGACATCAGGGTCCTGCTGGTGAAGCTGGCCGACCGGCTGCACAACATGCGCACCTTGCATTTCGTCGCCGATCCCGAGCGGCGCAAGCGCATCGCGCGCGAGACGATGGAGATCTACGCCCCCCTCGCCGAGCGCATCGGCATGGTGCGGGTGAAGGAGGAATTGCAGACCCTGGCCTTCCGCCAGTTGGAGCCGGAGGCCTTCGCCACCATCCAGGCGCGGCTCAACTTCCTGCGCGGCCAGGGGGCCGACGTGATCGAGGATGTGCGCGGCGAGCTGCGCCGCGTCTGCGAGGCCGCCGGCATCACCGTGCTGGAAGTGACGGGGCGGGAGAAATCGCCGTTCTCCATCTGGGAGAAGATGCAGCAGCGCAACGTGACCTTCGAGCAGCTGTCGGACATCATGGCGTTCCGCATCGTGGTGCCGACGCGGGAGGCCTGCTACGCCGCCCTCGGCGCCGTGCACGCCGCCTATCCGGTGATCGCCGGGCGCTTCAAGGATTACATCTCCACACCCAAGAACAACGGCTACCAGTCGATCCACACCGGGGTGACCCTGCGCGCGCCGCGCAACCAGAAGATCGAGATCCAGATCCGCACCGCCGAGATGCACGAACAAGCCGAGGCCGGGGTGGCCGCGCACTGGCTCTACAAGCAGGCCGACGCAACGCCCGCCGAACTCACCAAGCTGCGCTGGGTGGCGGACCTGCTCGAAATCCTCGAGAACTCCGCCGCCCCGGACGAGTTTCTGGAAAACACCAAGTTCGAGCTGTTCTCCGACCAGGTGTTCTGCTTCACCCCCAAGGGCACGCTGATCCCGCTGCCGCGGGGCGCGACACCGGTGGATTTCGCCTACGCGGTCCATTCGCAGGTGGGCGATGCCTGCGTCGGCGCCAAGGTGAACGGACGGCTGATGCCGCTGCGCTACCAGCTGCAGAACGGCGATCAGGTCGAGATCGCCACCGCGCGCGGCGGCACGCCCTCGCCCCACTGGCTCGAGTTCGTCATCACCGGCAAGGCCAAGGCGCGCATCCGCCGCTTCGTGCATCTGCGCCAGCGTCAGGAATCGATCGATGCCGGGCGCGCCGAGCTCGCCAAGGCGTTCCGCAACGCCGGCGTCGATGGCTCGGAAAAGACGCTGGAAGGGGCCCTCAAGACGCTCAAGCAGCCGAGCGTGGAAGAACTCTGCATCGCCGTCGGCAACGGCAGTCTGGGCGCGCGCGAGGTGGTCCATGCCGCCTACCCCGAGCTGCGCCAGAGCGCGCGCGCCCCGCGCATGGTGCCCACCCTGGCCCCGCGCCCGGCGACGCGGAGCGCGCGGACCGACGGCGCGATGCCGATCACCGGTCTCATCCCCGGCATGGCGTTCCATTTCGCCGGCTGCTGCCACCCGGTGCCCGGGGACCCGATCGTCGGCATCGTCGCCACCGGCCGCGGCGTCACCATCCATGGGCGCGACTGCCAGACCCTGGCCAGCTTCGCCGCCACCCCCGAACGCTTCATCGAGGTCGGCTGGAACCTCGATGCCGCCGGCAAGGGTGGGGCGCATACCGCGCGGATCAGCGTGATCGCCGATCACACCCCGGGCGCCCTGGCCGATATCGCCAACGGCCTGGCGCGCCAGGAGGGGACGGTCGCCAATCTGAAGATCACCAACCGCCAACAGGATTTCATCGAGGTGCTGGTCGATGTCGAGGTGCGCGACCTGGCGCACCTGGCCAAGGTGATCGCCGGGCTGCGCGCGACCGCGGGGATCAAATCGGTCGAGCGAGCCCGGGGATAGCGCGGTGATCCTCGGCCTCGGCTCCGACATCTGCGACATCCGCCGCATCGAGGCGGCGATCGCCCGCCACGGCGCGCGCTTCCTCGAGCGCGTGTTCACCGAAACCGAGCGCGCCAAGGCCGCCCGCCGCGCCGAGCGCATCCAGGCCGCCACCTTCGCCAAGCGATTCGCCGCCAAGGAGGCGGCGGCCAAGGCGCTGGGCACCGGCTTTCGCCGCGGCGTCTTCTTCGCCGATCTGGGGGTGGTCAACCTGCCATCGGGCCAACCCACGCTCCGCATGACCGGCGGCGCGGCGGCGCGGCTGTCCGCCATCACCCCGCCCGGCATGGTCGCCCAGGTGGCGCTGAGCATGACCGACGAATATCCCTATGCCTACGCCCAGGTCATCATCTCGGCTCTGCCGGAGCTTGACTCCGCCCGGGCGGAGCGTATCTGACCGGCATGGGTCGCGCCGGCTTCCGGCCGCGGCCCGTTTGCCGTTTCCTTTCATCGGTGCCCGCCCCGGCGGGCGCAAGCCGTGTCCCGCAGCGGGACGCGCAAGCCCCAGGGCCGATCCGGCCCGCCACGGAACAAGCACCCCTCATGGCATCCGCCGCTCTGCGTTCTACCCCCGCCGATGATCATTTCATGGGCGAGACTTTTGCCGCCCTGCTCGATGAAACCCTGGGCCGCGACAGCGGCTTCGAAGGCTCGGTCGTCTCCGGACGCATCGTCCGCCTCGACCCCGAATACGCCGTGGTCGATGTCGGCCTGAAATCCGAGGGCCGGGTCGCGCTGAAGGAATTCGGCCCCCCCGGCACCAAGCCCGACATCAAGCCCGGCGACGTGATCGAGCTCTATGTCGAACGATATGAGGACCGCGACGGCAGCATCGTGCTCTCGCGCGAGAAGGCACGGCGGGAGGAAGCCTGGGCCAATCTTGAGAAGGCGTTCGAGACCCAGGCCCGCGTCACCGGCACCATCTACGGCCGCGTCAAGGGCGGCTTCACCGTCGATCTGGGCGGCGCGGTGGCGTTCCTGCCCGGCAGCCAGGTGGATATCCGCCCCGTCCGCGACGTGACGCCGCTGATGGGCAGCCCGCAGCCGTTCCAGATCCTCAAGATGGACCGCACCCGCGGCAACATCGTGGTCTCCCGCCGCGCGGTTCTGGAAGAAACCCGCGCCGAGCAGCGCTCGGAGCTGATCCAGGGCCTCAAGGAAGGCCAGATCCTCGACGGCGTGGTGAAGAACATCACCGACTACGGCGCGTTCGTCGATCTCGGCGGCGTCGATGGGCTGCTGCACGTGACCGATATCGCCGGGCGGCGCATCAACCACCCGTCGGAGGCGTTGCAGATCGGCCAGCAGGTGCGGGTGCAGGTGATCCGGTTCAATCCGGAAACCCAGCGCATCAGCCTGGGGATGAAGCAGCTCGAGGCGGATCCGTGGGAAGGCGTGGTGGCCAAGTATCCGCCGGGGGCGAAATATACCGGCCGGGTGACCAACATCACCGACTACGGCGCCTTCGTGGAGCTCGAGCCGGGCGTGGAAGGCCTGGTCCATGTCTCCGAGATGTCCTGGACCAAGAAGAACGTCCACCCCGGCAAAATCGTCGCCACCAGCCAGGAAGTGGAGGTGATGATCCTGGACGTGGACGGGGCGAAACGGCGCATCTCGCTCGGCCTCAAGCAGGTCACCCGCAACCCGTGGGAGCAGTTCCAGGACGAGCACCCGGTGGGATCGGTGGTGGAGGGCGAGATTCGCAACATCACCGAGTTCGGGCTGTTCATCGCCCTTGGTCCGGACCTGGACGGCATGATCCACATGTCCGACACCTCCTGGGACGACGCCACCGAGGCGGCGATGGAGCCCTACCACAAGGGCGACGTCGTCAAGGCCAAAGTGCTGGACGTGGACGTGGAGAAGGAGCGCATCTCGCTCGGCATCAAGCAGCTCAGGGATGACCCGGCGGCGGCGGTGCTGGATTCGGTCCATAAGGGCAGCGTGGTCACCTGCGTGGTGACGGCGGTGCAGGCGAACGGCATCGAGGTGAAGGTCGATGACGTGCTGACCGGCTTCATCCGCCGCTCCGAACTCGCCCGCGACAAATCCGACCAGCGCCCCGACCGCTTCGCGGTGGGGGAGAAGGTGGACGCCAAGGTCACCGCGGTGGATCGCGCCACCCGCCGGCTGCAACTCACCATCAAGGGCAAGGAGATGGAGGAGGAGAAGCAGGCGATGGCGGAATACGGGTCCTCGGACTCCGGCGCCTCGCTCGGCGATATCCTGGGTGCGGCGATCCGTCGGCGCAACCAGCAGGCGATGGGGGACGGCTGAACGGAAGCCCGTCGTGGCCGGCCTCGCGCCTACCGCATTCACACATCTCCCTCCTTGCGCGACTCCATCGCCCCCTGACTCGATGGCGAGGCGATCTCGGAGTCACGCCTCATGCCCCGCCGGTCCCTCAGTCTCGGCCATTTCGGTGACGCCCGCCGCCGCCAGGTCGGCATCG
>DAHWNE010000164.1 GCA_027340195.1 Acetobacteraceae bacterium
GGCGATCGTCGAAAATAAACCTAGCCGCCCCGACAGAAGTAGCGAACGTCACAAAAACATCTGTTGATATTTTCCTATCCATTATCACAGCGTCGAGAAGACGTTGCGTGGCCTGCAGGACGGCAAATCGGCGATCAAACAAGTCATGTCGGAGTCGCACTCGGGACAGATGCATTTGCTGCAACGCAATCCACGTACCGACCGCGGCAATAACCGGCACCAGCAGCGCCTGGAGAACCGCGACCCACTCCGGCAGATGCGCCTCCGCGGCCACAGCCTACCGCCCCAGCTCCCGCGTCATCGCCTCGATCCCGTCCGGCGTCAGCGGAAACATCCGACCCTCCATCAGCTGCCGCGTCATCCCGATCGACTGCGTGTACGCCCACTGCCCTACCGGAGTCGGGTTCAGCCAGGCCGATCGCCGGTAATGCCCGGTCAGCCGCTCCAGCCACACCCGCCCCGGCTCGGCGTTCCAATGCTCCACCGACCCACCCGGCATGGTGATCTCATACGGGGACATCGCCGCGTCGCCGACAAAGATCAGCCGGTAATCCCCGCCATAGGTCCGCAGCACCTCCTCGGTGGAGGTCACCAAATCATGCCGGCGGCGGTTATCCTTCCACACCCGCTCATAGGGGAAATTGTGGAAGTAGAAATGTTCCAGATGCTTGAACTCTCCCCGGCAGGCCGAGAACAGCTCCTCCGACAGCCGCACGTGTTCGTCCATCGACCCGCCGATATCCAGGAACAGCAGGATCTTCACCGCATTGTGCCGCTCCGGCACCATCTTCAGATCCAGCGAGCCGGCATTGTTCGCCGTCGCGCGGATGGTATCGGGCAGATCCAGCTCCACCGGCGCGCCCTGCCGCGCGAACCGGCGCAGCCGCCGCAGCGCGAGGCGGAAATTGCGCGTCCCGAGCTCGGCATCCCCGTCCAGATCGCGGAACTCGCGCCTGTCCCACACTTTCACGGCACGCTTGTGGCGCGACTTGTCCTGCCCGATCCGCACCCCTTCCGGGTTATACCCGTAAGCGCCGAACGGCGACGTTCCCGCCGTGCCGATCCATTTCGAGCCGCCCTGATGCCGCCCCTTCTGCTCGGCCAGCAGCTCCGCCAGCCGCTGCATCAGCGCCTCGAGCCCGCCGAGCGCCTGGATTTTCGCCATCTCCTCCGGCGTCAGCAGCTTCTCGGCCAGCTTGCGCAGCCATTCCTCCGGCAGCGCCCGCGCCTCCAGCCCCTCGGCCGCTTCCAGCCCCTTGAACGCCTCCGCGAACACGCGGTCGAACCGGTCCAGATGCCGCTCGTCCTTCACCAGCACGGACCGCGCCAGATAGTAGAAATCCTCGACGCTGTACTCCGCCACCCCGGCCCGCATCGCCCCCATCAGCGCCAGGTATTCGGTCACCGAAACGGGCAGGCCCGCCGCGCGCAGCCCCAGCAGGAAGGGGGCGAACATCAGCGCTCCCCGCGCCGGGCGAGGAAGGCAATGCGCTCGAACAGGTGAACGTCCTGCTCGTTCTTCAGCAGCGCCCCGTGCAGCGGCGGGATGACCACATGGGATTCCCGCGAGCGCAGCGCCTCCGCCGGCAGATCCTCCACCATCAGCAGCTTCAGCCAGTCCAGCAGTTCGGACGTGGCGGGCTTCTTCTTCAGTCCCGGCACCTCGCGGATCTGGAAGAACACGTTCAGCGCCTCGCGCGCCAGGTCGGAGCGCAGATCCGGATAATGCGCGGCGACGATGCGTTCCATGGTCGCCCGATCGGGGAAGCGGATGTAATGGAAGAAGCAGCGGCGCAGGAACGCATCCGGCAGCTCCTTCTCGTTGTTGGAGGTGATGATCACCACCGGGCGGTGCTTCGCCACCACCTCCTGTCGCGTCTCATAGACGAAGAACCGCATCCGAGCGAGTTCCAGCAGCAGATCGTTAGGGAACTCGATATCCGCCTTGTCCACCTCGTCGATCAGCACCACCACCGGCTTGTCGGAGGCGAACGCATCCCACAGCTTGCCGCGCACGATGTAGTTACTGATATCATGCACCCGCGGATCACCGAGCTGCCCGTCGCGCAGCCGCGAGACCGCGTCGTACTCATAAAGCCCCTGCTGCGCCTTGGTGGTGGATTTGATGTGCCACCCGATCAGCTCCATCCCGAGTGCGGCGGCCACCTCGTGGGCCAGCATGGTCTTGCCGGTGCCCGGCTCGCCTTTCACCAGCAGCGGGCGTTGCAAGGTCACGGCGGCGTTGACCGCCACCTCCAGGTCGCGGGAGGCGATGTAGGTCTCGGTGGAGGCGAAAGCGGCCACGGGGCGAATCTCCGGCGGGGGAAGGCTCATTCTCCGCGCGCCCGGGCCAGGCACGCAAGCGCCCGGCCGATATCGCGGTAGCGGAGCGTGAGCGGGGTGATGCCGAAGCGCATCACGTCGGGCG
>DAHWNE010000338.1 GCA_027340195.1 Acetobacteraceae bacterium
TGGTTGCCGGCCGACATCGCGATCACGCCGCTCGCGCGCTCAGCCGTCGACAGCAGCGCCAGCCGGTTGGCCGCGCCGCGCTCCTTGAACGCGCCGGTCACCTGGAGATTGTCGAGCTTGAGGGTGACCTCCGCCCCGGCAGCGCGGGAGACGGCATCGGCGGCGAGTGTGGGCGTGCGCCGCACCGCGCCGGCGACGCGCCGCGCCGCCGCCTCCACATCCGCCAGGGTGATCATCCCCGGTCGCTCAGACGAAGCGGATCTCGAGGATCTCGTAGGATCGGTCCCCCCCGGGCGCGGGGACCGAGACGGAATCGCCCACCCGCTTGCCGATCAGCGCCTTGGCCAGTGGCGAGGTCACCGAAAGCCGCCCGGATTTGATGTCGGCCTCGTGCAGCCCGACGATTTGGTAGCTGGCTTCGCGCTCGCTCTCCTCGTCCAGTAGGCGGACGGTGGCGCCGAACTTGATGTGCTCGCCCGACAGCGCGGCCGGGTCGATCACCTCGGCGGCGCCGACGATCTCCTCGAGCTCGGCGATCCGCCCCTCGATGAAGGACTGGCGTTCCCGCGCGGCGTGGTATTCGGCGTTTTCGGACAGGTCGCCATGCGCCCGCGCCTCCGCGATCTGGCGGATGATCGCAGGGCGTTCCACGCTGCGCAGCTGGCGGAGCTCGTCTTCCAGGCGCGCGAGGCCGGGGGCGGTCATCGGGAACTTCTGCACGGCGGAGATCCTTGGCGCGACGTGAGCGTGGTACGACAACACCTCCCGCGGCCAGGCGCTCAGCCTGGCCGGCAGGGAGGGTCAGAATGATCCGCGAAAATAGGATTGCACGGGCGCCACTTCAAGCGCCCCGGCGCGCAAACTGGCGATGGCGTGAACCGCCGCCCGGGCCCCGGCCATGGTGGTGTAGTGCGGCACCCCATGGGTCAGCGCCGAGCGGCGGATGTCGTAGCTGTCGGCGATGGATTGCGCGCCGGAGGCGGTGTTGATGACCAGCTGCACCTCGCCCGACAGGATGGCATCGACGCAGTGCGGGCGGCCTTCCAGCACCTTGTTCACCGGCCGCGCCGGCAATCCGGCGGCGGCGATGGTGGCGGCGGTGCCGCGGGTGGCCAGGATGGCGAACCCCATCTCGGTCAGCCGCCGCGCCAGCGCCGCCACCCCGCGCTTGTCGCTGTCCTTGACCGAGAGGAACACCGTGCCGGACGAAGGCAGGATCACCCCGGCGCCGAGCTGGGATTTGGCGAAGGCCCGCTCGAAGCTGGAATCGAGGCCCATCACCTCGCCGGTGGATTTCATCTCCGGCCCCAGGATGGTGTCCACGTCGGGGAAGCGGGCGAACGGGAACACCGCCTCCTTCACCGCCACATGCGGGGCGACCGACTGGTCGTCGAGGCGGAACTCGGCGAGCCGGGCGCCTGCCATGACGCGGGCACCGATCTTGGCCACCGGCACGCCGGTTGCCTTGGCCACGAACGGCACGGTGCGCGACGCGCGGGGATTGACTTCGAGCACGTAGATCACCCCGTCCTGGATCGCGTATTGCACGTTCATCAGCCCGACCACGCCGAGCGCGCGCGCCATCGCCTCGGTCTCCGCCTTGAGCTCGGTGACGGTGGCCGGCGACAGCGTGTAGGGCGGCAGGGCGCAGGCGGAATCGCCGGAATGGATGCCGGCTTCCTCGATATGCTCCATCACCCCGGCGACATAGACCGTCTCGCCGTCGCAGACGCAATCGACATCCACCTCGATCGCGTCGTTGAGGTAACGGTCGATCAGCACCGGATTGTCGGGGGACACACGCACCGCCTCGCGCATGTAGCGCGCGAGCCCGGTGCGGTCGTGGACGATCTCCATCGCGCGCCCGCCAAGCACGTAGCTCGGGCGGATCACCACCGGATAGCCGATGCGCTCGGCGATCGCCTCCGCCTCGGGGGCGGAGCGGGCTGTGCCGTTTTCCGGCTGGCGCAGGCCGAGGCGGTGCAGCAGCTGCTGGAAGCGCTCGCGGTCCTCGGCGACATCGATCGCGTCGGCGCTGGTGCCCAGGATGGGGATGCCGGCACGGGCCAGCGCCTGCGACAGTTTCAGGGGCGTCTGCCCGCCATATTGCACGATGCAGCCGAGCACGGTGCCGGATTGCTGCTCGCGGCGGATCAGCGCGATCACGTCCTCGGCCGTCAGCGGTTCGAAATAGAGCCGGTCCGAAGTATCGTAGTCGGTAGAAACGGTCTCCGGGTTGCAGTTGACCATGATGGTCTCGAATCCGGCCTCGCGCAGCGCATAGGCGGCATGGACGCAGCAATAGTCGAACTCGATCCCCTGACCGATGCGGTTCGGCCCGCCGCCGAGGATGATGATCTTACGCGCGTCGGTGGGATCGGCCTCGCAGACCGGGGTGCCGAAGCCGCCTTCATAGGTCGAATACATGTAAGGCGTCGCGGAGGCGAACTCGGCGGCGCAGGTATCGATGCGCTTATACACCGGCTGTACCCCGAGGCGGGCCCGCAGCGCCGCGACCTCCGGCTCCGGGCGGCGGGCGAGTTCGGCCAGGCGATGGTCGGAAAACCCGAGCGCCTTCAGCCGGCGCAGCGCGCCCGCCTCCTCGGGCAGGCCTTGGGCCGCCACCGCGCGCTCGGCGGCGACGACGCGGGCGAGCTCGCGCAGGAACCAGGGGTCGAACTTGCTGGCGGCGTGGATGTCTTCGACCGACAAGCCCGCCCGCAGCGCCTGCGCGGCCATCAGCAGCCGATCCGGGCGCGGCGTGGAGAGCGCGGCACGGAACGCATCCGCCCCGCCGTCGCCCGGCGGTTCCACCGGATCGAGCCCGAACAGCCCGGTCTCCATGCTGCGCAGCCCCTTCTGCAGCGCCTCGGCGAAGCTGCGCCCGATCGCCATCGCCTCTCCCACCGATTTCATCGAAGTGGTCAGCAACGCCGGCGTGCCGGGGAATTTCTCGAAGGTGAAGCGCGGGATCTTCACCACCACGTAGTCGATGGTGGGTTCGAAGCTGGCCGGCGTGACCCGGGTGATGTCGTTGGCGAGCTCGTCCAGCGTGTAGCCGACGGCAAGCTTCGCCGCGACCTTGGCGATCGGAAATCCGGTCGCCTTCGACGCGAGGGCGGAGGAGCGGGAGACGCGCGGATTCATCTCGATGATGACCATGCGCCCGTCGGCGGGGTTGAC
>DAHWNE010000346.1 GCA_027340195.1 Acetobacteraceae bacterium
GAGCCACGAGCAGGTGCTGCGGAAATACTGCATGTTCCCCGACCACCCGTTCCAGCAGCGGATGCGGGAGGTCTCGCGCGACAAGCGCCACAACCACGACAAGCGCCCGGTCTGGCTGGGGGGCGGCCTCAAGCCGCCGGATCTGCTGCCGATCCCGTACTCGTTCCGAGAGTGAGGCCCCCGCCGGACGCGGGGCGGAAACGCACGTCCAAAACGTTACGGTGTCAGAACAAGACCGCTACCCCAGCAGCACCGCCACCTGCCACGCCCCGTCCCAGATCATGTGCAGCGCCACAACCACCACCATCGCCAGCCCGGCCCAGGCGATCCAGCGCTGACGCGCCAGCAGCCGCGCCAGCAGATCCGCCGCCACCCCCATCAACCCCACCGACAGCGCCAGCCCCGCCACCAGCACCCACCCCCGTCCGCCCGCCGCCCCGGCCACCGCCAGCACATTGTCCAGGCTCATCGAGAGATCGGCCAGCACGATGTTCCGCAGCGCCCGCGCCAGCCCGATTCCCGCCCCTCCCGCGGCGACCGCCGGCGGATGGCGCAGCTCCCGCCACATCTTCCACGCCACCCACAGCAGCAGCAGCCCTCCCGCCAACAGCAGCCCCAGCAGCCGCAGCAGGTCCAGCGCCACCAGCCCCAGCCCGATGCGGATCACCGTCGCCCCGCCGATCCCCAGCAGGATCGCCAGCCGCCGCTGGCCGGGCGGCAGCCGCGCCACCGCCAGCCCCACCACCACCGCGTTGTCGCCGGCCAGCGCGACATCGATCAGAACCACCTGGCCGAGCGCGGCGAGGTCATGCAGGGGCACATCCATGCCCCGGGTATCGCGGAGCCAGGCGCGCCGGTCCACCCGCCCGCTTCCGGCCGCCCGCGCCCTCCTGTATCACCGCGACGGCAAGACGGCGGAAAGGCGGACGATGGGCGCGTATGTGCTGGAAGGGGCCACCGGCCCGTGGGAAGTGGTGATCGGCCTCGAGGTCCACGCCCAGGTCATCAGCCAGGCCAAGCTGTTCTCCGGCGCCGCCACCGCTTTCGGCGCCGCCCCCAACACCCAGGTGAGCTTCGTCGATGCCGCCTTCCCGGGGATGCTGCCGGTCATCAACCGCGAATGCGTCGCCCAGGCGGTACGCACCGGGCTCGGCCTCGACGCGCAGATCAACCTGGTCAGCCGTTTCGACCGCAAGAACTATTTCTACGCCGACCTGCCCGCCGGCTACCAGATCAGCCAGTTCGCCCACCCGATCGTGGGCGAGGGCCGGATCGACATCGAACTCGCCGACGGCACCACCCGCCGGATCGGCGTGACCCGGCTGCATCTCGAACAGGATGCCGGCAAGTCGCTGCACGACCAGCACCCCAGCAAGTCGCTGATCGACCTCAACCGCGCCGGCGTGGCGCTGATGGAGATCGTCTCCGAACCCGACCTCCGCGCGCCCGAGGAAGCCGGCGCCTATCTGCGCAAGCTGCGCAGCATCCTACGCTATCTCGGCACCTGCGACGGCAACATGGACGAAGGCTCGATGCGCGCCGACGTGAATGTTTCGGTCCGCAAGCATGGCGAGCCCTATCGCACCCGCTGCGAGGTCAAGAACGTCAACTCCATCCGCTTCGTGATGCAGGCGATCGAGGCGGAAGCGCGGCGCCAGATCGAAGTCTGGGAATCGGGCGCCACGGTGACGCAGGAAACCCGCCTGTTCGACCCCGCCCGCGGCGAGACCCGCTCGATGCGCTCCAAGGAGGACGCGCACGACTACCGCTATTTCCCCGACCCCGACCTGCTGCCGCTGGTGCTGGACGAGGCCTGGGTGGCGGCGCTGCGCGCCAGCCTGCCGGAACTGCCGGATGCGAAGCGGGCCCGCTTCATCCGCGACTACGGCCTGCCCGCCTACGACGCCGGCGTGCTGGTGGCCGAACAGGCGACCGCCGATTATTTCGAGGCTGTGGCGAAAGGCCGCGACGCCCGTCTCGCCGCCAACTGGATCACCGGGGAGTTGTTCGCCGCCCTCAACCGCACCGGCCGCAGCATCGAGACCTCGCCGATCCCCGCCGCCGCCCTGGGCGCGCTGCTCGACCGGATGGCGGATGCCACCATCAACGGCTGCATCGCCAAGGAGGTGTTCGAGGCGATGGTGGAGACCGGCCAGTCCCCCGACGCCATCATCGACGCGCGCGGCCTGCGCCAGGTGACCGATACCGGCGCCATCGACGCCGCGGTGGCCGAAACCCTCGCCCGCCACGCCGACAAGCTGGCCGAATACAAATCCGGCAAGGACAAGCTGTTCGGCTTCTTCGTCGGCCAAGTGATGAAGGCGATGGCGGGCAAGGGCAATCCGGCGCTGGTCAACGCCGCCCTCAAGCGGGCGCTGGATGCGGGCTGACCGTCTCGCCCTGGCGCTCTGGCTGGCGCTCGCCGCCCCGGCCGGCGCCGCCTCGGCCGGCGCCGCCCCGGCCTGCCCGCCCGATCCCGGCACCCCGGCGCTGGTGCTGCCGCATTTGGACGCCGCCATCCGCGCGCGTCGGGCCGTCAAAATCGTCGCCCTCGGCTCCTCCTCCACCGAGGGGGTGATGGCCAGCGACGCCGACGACACCTACCCGGCCGAGTTGCAGGAGATGCTGCGCGCCGCCCTGCCCGGCCTGTCCCTCCGCGTCATCAACCGCGGCATCGGCGGGCAGGACGCGCGGCGCGAGATGGCGCGGATGCACCACGATGCGATCGCCACCCGCCCGCAGCTGGTGATCTGGCAGGTCGGCGCCAACGCGGCGCTGCACCGCGGCGATCCGGTCGCCTTCGCCCGCCTCGTCACCGCCGGGGTGCGGCGGCTGCAACGGCGCGGGATCGATGTCGTGCTGATGGACAACCAGCGCTCGCCCCGGCTGGTCGCCAGCGGCGACGATGCGCTGTTCGACGGCACCCTGGCGGCGGTGGCACGGCGCACCGGGGCGCGCCTGTTCTCGCGCGACCGGCTGATGCGCGGCTGGGCGCGGGAGGGTCACCCGGAACTCGGCTTCATCGCCGCCGACTGGCTGCACCACAACGATCTCGGCTACCGCTGCGTGGCGCGCGCGCTCGGCGGGGCGATCCTGCGCGGCCTCAGCCTTCCGCGGCGCGGACCAGCCGCGCGGGATCGCGCAGCAGCACGTGAGTCTGATCGGGAATCTCGATGATCCCCTCGGCGCGCAGCCGGGTCAGCGTGCGGCTCACGGTCTCGATCGTCAGGCCGAGGTAGTCGGCGATATCGCCGCGCCGCATCGGCAGCGCCACCATCGCCCGCGGCCGGCCGCAGGGGGCGGCCAGCGCCTGCGCGCGCAGGAACGAGGCCACCCGCTCGCGCGCCGTCTTGCGCCCCAGCAGCAGCATCTGCTCCTGCGCCGCGACGAGCTCGGTCGCCGCGCGCTCCAGCAGCCGCCGTTCCAGCGCCGGGAAATCGGCCAGCAGCCGGAACAGCCGGGCCCGGGCGAAGCGACACAGCCGCACCGGCTCGATCGCCTCGGCGCTGAAGGCATAGGTGGAGGAGACCGCGAGGCCCAGGAAATGGCCGCGGAAGGCGAAGCCGGTGATCTGCCGCCGCCCGTCCGCCATCAGCTTGTAGAGCTTGGCGGAGCCGGCGGTGATGTTGAAGAACGCATCCGCCGTCTCGCCCTCGGTGATGAAGCACTGGCCGGGCTCGATCTGGACCACCTGCGTGGCCTCGGCGAGCCGGGGGAGGAATTCGTCGCCGATCGCGTTGCAGACGCTTTCGCCACGCGCGTCGCAGCCGAGACACGGGTCGGCCGCCGTCGGGCGTGATGGGTCGGCCGAAAGAATGGGGACTCCGCTGGGCACGGGAACAGGCAAGCCGGGCGCCAGGGCGGGCACATTGACCCAGATCAATGAAACGCGCTGCCCGGGCGCGCCTGTTGGCGACGATGGAGCCGCGACCGCCATGCTGCCTGCCGAGATCACGGTCACGCCGCTGACGCCGGCGGAGATCGACTTGGTCTATCCGCTGGTACGGAGCCTGCGCCCGGCGCCCAGCCCGGTGGCCTGGCGGCGCCACGCGCGCCAGAGCCTCGCCGCCGCCGCGCGCGGACGGGGCGGCATCATGGTGGCGCGCCGGGCCGGACGGGAGCATCCCTCCGGCCTCTGCTGCTACCGCAAGGAGTGGGATTTCCAGCGCGGCCCGGTACTGACCGCCAGCCATTTCGTCGCCCTCGATATCCTCGACCCGGCCCCGGTGCTGGCCGCGCTGGCCGACGAGCTGGCGGCGTTGGCGGTCCGGCTGGGCTGCGTGGAGGCGCGCGCGCTGGTGGCCGGCGAGGCGGCCGGCGCGCTGGCCGGCAGCGGCCTGCGCCATGCCGGGGAAGTCCTGGACATGAGGGTAGGCAGCGCGGCTAGCGCCCCAGCGCGCCGCGCAGGATCAGCCCCGTCCCCAGCAGGCTGAGCACCACCAGCGCGACCCGCCGGTGCCAATGCGCGGGGCTGTGCTGGAACCCGAACCGCCCCAGCCGCGCCCCCACCACCAGCGCCGGCAGCGCGGCCA
>DAHWNE010000363.1 GCA_027340195.1 Acetobacteraceae bacterium
CGATCAAGCGCCCCGGGGCGAGCGGGAGGGCACAACCGGAAGCTGTGGAATTTGGTTGTATGCAACCGCAAATTTTTCTCGACCGCGGCCGAAACGTATTCTAAAGTGTCAAGCAGTCGGCGCGTGACGGGGAAGAACGGAAATGAAGCGGCGGTGGGGGAGGGGGATCGCGGCGCTGCTGGGGCTGGGCATCGCGATGGCGGGTCCGGCGCGGGCGCAGGTGGTCATCAACGGCGTCAACGAGGGGTCCAGTTATACGGTTCCCTCGACCGGAGTCACGGCCGTGGGGGAAAGCATCGGGAGTGGCGGCGGCACCATCTCGCAATCGGTGGGGCAAAACAATTCCGGCTCGCTGGAAATCGGGCTCGGTAATCCCGTCTTTCCCTTCTCTGTCGGTACCGGCACCTATAACCTTACGGGCGGCACGGTTCTGGCAAGCACCGAACAGCTGGGTCTTCAGAACGGGATCGGCATCTTCGATCAGCTCAACGGGACCAATAAGGTCGGAACGCTGTCGCTGCTCGGCCAAACCGTGGCCGCCGGCGTGATCCACGGCAGCGCCACGTACACCTTGGGCGGCGGCACCCTGATCGCGAATATTGTTTCCGTCGGCGACGGCACCGCGGGGGACCAGGGGCTGTTCCAGTTCACCGGCGGCACGGCCGATTTTTTCCAGATGCAGATCAACCTGGGCGGCTCGGTGACCGCTTCGGGCGCCGAAATCCTGGATGGGGCCAACCCCACCAACACCACCCGCTCGATCACCCAATCCGCCGGCAGCAACACGGTGACCGGCAGCTTCGAGCTCGGCGTGTCGGGTACCACCACCATCACCAACGGCGTGGTCACCGCCTATACGCCGAACCTGGATACCTACACCCTGAATGGCGGGACCCTGTCGGCCGCCAGCGAGTCGCTGGGGACGGGCGGCAACGCGCAGTTCGTCCAGGGCGGCGGCACCAACACCGTCCAGTCCGGCGGGACGCTCGCCATCGGCTCGGCGGGCTACCAAGCCGCGCCGGGGATCAGCGGCGGCGGGGTGGCAAGCTATACGCTCTCGCAAGGAACCCTGACCGCGCCGAGTATCTCGGTGGCCAGCTCCGGCACGCTGGAATTCAACGGCGGGGCGGCGGATTTCGGCACTCTGGACAGCTTCGGCACCCTCAGCGCCTCCGGCAACGAGGTCCTGGATCAAGCCGGCGCGACCAACACCAGCTACCGCGTGAATCAGAGAGGTGGCTCGAACTCGGTCAGCGGCGCGCTCGAGATCGGGGCCAGCGGGACCACCGGGACGAGCGGAAGCTTCGTCGGCAATACGGGCTTCTATAACCTCGAGAATTCGTCGCCGCTGAGCGCGGCGGCCGAGGTGGTCGGGCTGGCCGGGACCGGTACTCTCGACCAAACCTCCGGGACCAACACCATCGCGCCCAACGGCGCGAGCAACGTCACGCTCTCGGACGGCAGCACGCTGGCCGCGGGAACCCTGATGCTGGGGGATGCCGCCACCAGCAGCGGGACCTACGATCTGGACGGCCTCACCGCCCAACTCACCGCCGGCGCCGAAGTGGTGGGCAACAACGGCCAGGGGAGCTTCGTTCAGGGGAGCGGAACCAACACCACCGGCACGCTGACCATCGCCCAGGGCAGCGGCGGCGGCAGCTACACGCTGTTGGGCGGAACGCTGACCGCGACCGGTGACGTGACCGTGAACGCCAACGGCAGCTTCGCCTTCAACGGCGGCTCGCTGGCGACCAACCTGCTGACCATCGCCGGCACGGTCACCGCCACCGGCGACGAGCAAGTGACCGGCATCGGGGCCGCGTCGGTGGTCACCACCCTCCAGAGCGGCGGCAGCAACACCGTTGCCGCGGGAACCCTCTATGTGGCCAGCAACACCAATTCCGGCCAGCGAGGATTGTATTCGCTGCAAGCCGGCACGCTCTCGGCGCAGGCCGAAACCATCGCCGCCGGCATCAACAGTTTCACCCAATCGGGCGGCACCAACAGCGCCACCACCCTCACCGTCGCGTCCTCCGGCACGGAGGCGGGCTATCTGCTCAGCGGCGGAACCCTGCACGCCGGCACCATCGATATCGCCGCCGCCGGGTCGATGCTGCTGGGCGGCGGCACGCTGGATTTCGGCCAGATGAACCTCTCCGGCACGCTGTCCGCGACCGGCAACGAGGTGCTGGACAGCGCCGGGCAGACCCATTCCAGCTACATCGTGACGCAGACCGCCGGCACCAACGGCGCCGGCATCGGCGCCCTTGAGCTCGGCGCCGCCGCCGGCAACAGCGCTACTTACACGCTGAGCGGCGGCAGCATGAGCTTCGCGGCCGAGGTGGTCGGGCTGGCCGGCACCGCCAACGTCACCCAGACCGGGGGCACCAACACCCTGACCGGGGCAGGGGGACCGCCGCTGCTGCTGTCGAACGGCAGCACCGTCAGTCAGGGCACGCTCGCGCTCGGCCTCGCCCCGGGCTCGGTCGGCACCTACTCCCTGCAAGGCGGAACCCTGACCGGCAACGTGGCGGTCTCGTCCGCCAGCACCTTCTTCCTTTCGGGCGGAAGCGTGGTGGGCGGGGTCGTCAACAACGGCCTGTTCGCGGAAACGACCGGCGGGGCCGCCGGCGCCCTCACCAACAACGCCGCCGCCACCGTCGCCGGCAGTATGACCGCGAGCCAGGTCACCAACGCCGGGCAGTTCACCCTGAACGGCGGCACCGTCTCCACCACCGCCGGGTTCACCAACAACAGCACGGTTTCCGGCAACGGCGGCATCGCCGGGACCGGGGCCTTCCTCAACACCAACCTGTTCACCCAGTCGGGCGGCGGTTTCACCCTGTCCGCCACCGGCGCCAACGACAACACCGGCGAGATCGACCTCGCCCCCGGCACCACCGCCCCGTTTCAGATCGCCACCGGCAGCACGCTGGCCAATGACGGGCTCATCAAGCTGAATGGCGGCACCCTGTCGGGCGGCGGCATTCTGGACAACACCAGCGGGCTGATCGGCGGCACCGGCCGCATCGCCACCGCGCAGTTCCGAAACGAGGGCACGCTCACCGTCGATTCCGGGCTGACCAGCCTAACCCCCGTCTCCGGGGCGGTCATCAACGCCGGCGTGATCCAGGCCACCTCCACCAGCGCCCTGCTGACCGGCAGCGTCATCAACAACACCGGCACCATCGAGGGGGTCGGGCGCATCAACAATTCGATCGGCGACACCGGCGGTACCATCCAGGCGCTGGGCGGCACGCTGACCCTGGGCGGCCCGGTCACCACGACGAAGCAGACCACCCTCATCGCCGGCGCCGGCGGGCAGCTGCTGCTGACCGGGGCGTTCACCGATGAGGCCACCATCAGCCTCGCCGGCGGCAATTTCGACGACGCCTCCGGCCAGGCGATCAGCAACAACGGCACCATCTCCGGCTATGGCGTCTTCACCGCCTCCGCGCTGGCCAATGCCCACACCATCCTGGTCGCCGGCGGGACCGGCACCTTCAACGGCAGCGTGGTGAACAACCAGGGCGCCACCATCACCGTCGATCACGCCGCGGCGGTGTTCAACGGCGCGGTGACCAACAACGGCACCATCACCACCCATGTCGGCACCGCCAGCTACGCCGGCACCTTCACCAACAACGGCACCGTCATCTCCGATCCCTCCACCCAGACCTTCTCCGGCGATCTGGTCGAGTCCAGCACCGGCGTGATCCAGGCCGCCGCCGGCGATCGCTACGTGGTCGAAGGCGGGTTCCTCAACCACAGCACGCAGAACACCGCCTGGAACACCTCCGCCGCGACCCTGGAGTTCGCCGCCGGCGGCGCCTCGGCCCTGCACGCGCTGGCGCTGGCGGGCGCCGATCTGGGCACCGGGGCAGCCGGCTACCAGAACAATTTCGCCTGGAACACCCTGGCGATCGACAGCGGCCAGAGCCTCAGCCTCAGCGACGGCGTGAGCGCGGCCAACGTCGCGTTCTATACCGACATCCTCACCGGGGCGGTGATCTCGGGCAACAGCATCACCAATATCACCGGCAACGGCTACAACATCTATTACGACCCGCTGTTCGCCACCAACCTCTATCTCGGCGGCCTGACCTACAACCTGGCGAGCGGCGGGCAGCTGATCGCCGACAGCGTGCCGACGCCGGAACCGGCCGACGGGGTCCTGCTCGCCGGGTTCGTGCTGATCCTGGTGGGGCTCAGGCCGTATCGTCGCTGACGGGCTCGGCCCAGCCGAACGACCGCTCCACCGCCTTGTGCCACGAGCGCGCCAGCGCCGCCCGCCGGTCCGCCCCCATCGCCGGGGCGAACCGACGGTCCGACCGCGCCAGCCCGCGCACCGCCTCCGGCCCCGGCCATACCCCCACCGCCAGCCCGGCCGCCACCGCCGCGCCCCAGGCCGTCGCCTCCGCCCCGGCGGCGCGATCCAGCGGCAGGTCCAGCATGTCGGCCTGGAACTGCATCAGCGTCGCGTTCGCCACCATTCCCCCATCGACGCGCAGCGACACCGGCGCCGCGCCGTCGCGCCGCATCGCCTCCACCACGTCCATCACCTGGAACGCGGTCGCCTCCAGCGCCGCCCGCGCGATATGCCCGGCGGTGGCGAAGCGGGTCAGGCCGGCGATCACGCCGCGCGCATCCGCCCGCCACCACGGCGCGAACAGGCCGGAAAACGCGGGCACGATATAGACGCCTCCGTTGTCCGGCACGCTTCCCGCCAGCGCCTCCACCTCCGCGCTGGAGCCGATCAGGCGCAGATTGTCGCGCAACCACTGCACCAGCGCGCCGGTGACGGCGACCGAGCCTTCCAGCGCATAGGCCGCCGGCGCCTCGCCGAACCGATACGCCACCGTCCCGATGAGCCCGGACCGCGAGGCCACCGGCCGATCCCCGCAATGGACCAGCAGGAAGCAGCCGGTGCCATAGGTCACCTTGGCCTCGCCCGGCGCGAGGCAGCCCTGGCCGACCAGCGCCGCCTGCTGGTCCCCCAGCAGCCCCGCCAGCGTCACGCCCTTCAGCGCCCCGCGCGCGGTGCCGATCACCGCGGAGGACGGCACGATCCGCGGCAGCACGGCCTCGGGAATCCCGAACGCCGCCAACAGCGCGGGGTCCCATTGCAGCGTGCCCAGGTTCATCAGCAGGGTGCGGCTGGCGTTGGTCACATCCGTCACATGCCGTCCGGTCAGCCGCCAGGCCAGCCAGCTGTCGATGGTGCCGAACGCAATCTCCCCCGCTTCCGCCCGCGCCGCCGCCCCGGGGACATGATCCAGCAGCCAGCGGAGCTTCACCGCGCTGAAATAGCTGGCCAGCGGCAGGCCGGTGGCGGCGCGGAACCGGTCGATCCCGCCGTCCGCCGCGTAGGCCGCCACCAGCGCGTCGGTGCGGGTATCCTGCCAGACCAGCGCATGATGCAGCGGCGCCCCGCTGGCGCGGTCCCACAGCAGCGTGGTCTCGCGCTGGTTGGCGATCCCCAGCGCCGCCAGCGCCGCCGGCTTCAGCCCCGCCGCCGCCAGCGCCTCCGCCGCCACCGCCTCGGCATTGGCCGCGATCTCCTCGGGATCGTGCTCCACCCAGCCGGGCTCGGGAAAGATCTGCCGGTGCTCGCGCTGCGCCGCGCCCAGCACCCGCCCGTCAGGGGCAAAGATCAGGCAGCGGGTGGAGCTGGTGCCCTGGTCCAGGGCGGCGACGGCGCCGTGCAT
>DAHWNE010000368.1 GCA_027340195.1 Acetobacteraceae bacterium
TCGGTCTTCGCGCCGAAGGCGGCGGTGGGGTAGAGCTTGGCATCGGCCGGCGCCGGCTCGGCGGCATCGGCCGCGCGCGCGATCAGCGCCGAAAGCGCCCCCGCCGCGCCGGCGGACAGCACCGCGCGGCGCGAGGCGGAAATGGAACCGTTCACGACGTCCTCCGGGTCATTTGTGGCTGTAGAGAAAGGCGATCACCTGGCGGATCTGCGCGGGCGTCAGGATGTGGTTGCGCCCGAACGGCGGCATCGGCGTTTGCGGCTTGCGCGCCGGTTCGTTGAAGATGATCGCGTAGGCGTCCTTGCGATGCGGCAGCAGGGCGCGAATATGGGTGAGGTTGGGTCCGATATTGCCCGGCTGCGTCCCGCCCGGAATGACATGGCAGGCGATGCAGTTCCCCAGCGTCTTGGTGAACGCGATCTTCCGCCCCGCCGCGATGTCCGCCTCCGTCGGGGCGGCGCGCGCGAGCGCCGGGAGGAGCGAACAAAGCGCCGCCAGGGCCAGGATTCGTAGCTCGTGCCTCACGCAACCCCCCATTTCCGTCATCCGCCTGTCAGCGGGATATTTATCCCTCTATACCCCCCTGAAACCGAGGCGTGCAATCTCTTATTTGCCGATCTCGGAGAAAATGATGCTGCACCGCGAAAACTTGCCGACCCCGGTCCCGGCTGCGATGCTGCCCCGTCAGCCCCGGATTCCGCCATGCAAGATGATTCCCCCCGCGCCCGCGCCCTGGCCCGCGCGGCAAGCTGTTTCGACTCCGGCGCCTTCCGCGACCGGCTGTCCGCCCTGGTGGCGATCCCCTCCACCTCGCAGGAAGCCGAGGCCGCGCCGGCGCTCGCCCGCTACCTGAGCGAAGGCATCGCGCCCTGGCTCGACGCGCTCGGCTTCACCCATGCCATCCACCCGAATCCCGCCGCGGGCTTCGGCCCGATCCTGACCGCCGCGCGCATCGAGGATCCCGCCCTGCCCACCGTGCTCACCTACGGGCACGGCGACACGGTGCGCGGCCTCGCCGAGCAATGGCACGAAGGGCGCGACCCCTGGCGGCTCAGCGTCGAAGACGGACGCTGGTACGGCCGCGGTACCGCCGACAACAAGGGCCAGCACGCCGCCAACCTCGCCGCGCTCGAGGCGGTGCTGGCCGAGCGCGGGCGGCTGGGGTTCAACCTGAAACTGCTGCTCGAGACCGGCGAGGAGCGCGGCTCCCCCGGCCTGCGCGCCTTCGTCGCCGATCATGCCGATCTGCTCGCCGCCGAGGTCCTGATCGGCTCCGACGGTCCGCGCGTCGATCCGGCGGTGCCGACCATCGCCACCGGCACCCGCGGCACGTTCCATTTCGACCTCACGGTCTCGCTGCGGCCGGGCGGGGTGCATTCGGGTCATTGGGGCGGGGTGGCGGCCGACCCGGCGGTGCTGCTGGCGCACGCGCTGGCTTCAATGATGGACCGGCACGGCCGCATCCTGGTGCGCCCCTGGCTGCCCGCCGGCGGGGTGCCGGCACCGGTGGCCGCGGTGCTGGCCGGCTGCCCGGTGGAGCCGGGCGACGCGGCGGCGCGCATCGACCCCGACTGGGGCGAGCCAGGCCTGACCGCGGCCGAGAAACGCTACGGCTGGAACAGCCTGATCGTGCTGGCGATGGTCTCCGGCCGACCGGAGAATCCGGTCAACGCCCTGGCCCCCGACGCAAGGGCGCATTGCCAGATCCGCTACACGGTGGACAGCGATCCGGCCGACTTCGCCCCGGCGCTGCGCGCGCATCTGGACGCCGCCGGGTTCGGAATGGTGCGGATCGAGAATGCCGGTGTGCGGATGGCGGCCAGCCGCACCGACCCCGCCGATCCCTGGGTGCGCCGCGTCGCCGCGAGCCTCGCCAGCAGCCTGGGCAAGCGGGTGCAGGTGATCCCCAACGCCTCCGGCGGGCTGCCCGGGGACGTGTTCGCCGATCTGCTCGGGGTGAAGCTGGTCTGGGTGCCGCACAGCTACAACGGCTGCGGCCAGCACGGGCCGGACGAGCACCTGCTGGCCGCGGTGGCGCGCGAGGCGCTGGTGGGCATGGCCGGAGTGTGGTGGGACCTGGGCACGGGGCTATAGCGGGCGGCCGGTCAGCGCCTCCCGCGCCGCCGTCGCCAGCCGGTCCGCCTGCTCGTTCATCGGATCGCCGGCATGGCCGCGCACCCAGCGCCATTCCACCCGATGCGTCCCCGCCACCGCCAGCAGCCGCTGCCACAGGTCGATGTTCTTGACCGGTTCGCCGCCGCTGCCCCGCCAGTTGCGCCGCACCCAGCCGGTGCTCCAGCGGGTGATGCCGTTGCGCAGGTATTCGCTGTCGGTGTGCAGCACCACCTGGCAGGGGCGGGTCAGCGCCTCCAGCGCCGCGATCGCCGCCGTCAGCTCCATCCGGTTGTTGGTGGTCGCGGGCTCCGCCCCGGACAGCTCCCGCCGGCGGGTCCCGAAGCGCAGCACCGCGCCCCAGCCGCCCGGCCCCGGGTTGGGCTTGCAGCCGCCGTCGGTCCAGATCTCGACCAGCGGCAGCGCGGGGTCAGAGCCCATAGGCGCCCGGCCCCTCGGCGCTGAGATGGAAGCGCAGCCGGCGCAGATATTCCAGCGGGTCCTTGCGCGTCACCAGCGCGCCGGGCGGGGTGTTCACCCAGTCGAACAGCCGGGTCAGCAGGAAGCGCAGCGCCGCCCCCTGGCACAACACCGGCAGCGCCGCCGCCTCCGCCGCGCCGAGGCCACGGCGTGACGCATAGCCGTCCAGCAGGGCGCGGGATTTGGTGACGTTGAGCGCGCCATCGGCCTCGAAGCACCAGGCGTTCAGGCAGACCGCGACGTCGTAGGCGAAGATGTCGGTGGCGGCGAAATAGAAATCGATCAGCCCGGAGACCGCCCCGTCCAGGAAGAACACGTTGTCGGGAAACAGATCGGCATGGATATGCCCGACCGGCAGCTCCCGCGGCCACGCCGCCAGAATGCGCCCGAGCGCGGCGTGCAGCTCGGCCCCGAGACCAGGCCGCAGGGCGTCGGCACCGTCGCCGCAGCGGGCGAGCAGCGGCCCCCAGCCGGACGGGCCCAGCGCGTTGGCACGGCGCGGCGCATAGCCCGCGCCGGCGAGATGTAGCGCCGCCAGCGCCTCGCCCACCGGGCGGCAATGCGCCACCCGCACCCGGCGCGGCCAGACCCCGGGCAGGAAGGTGGTGATCGCCGCCAGCCGGCCGCACAGCGGGCGCAGCGCCTGGCCGTCCCGCCCCGCCACCGGGCGCGGGCAGGCCAGCCCCTGGCGGGCCAGATGGTCCATCAGGCCCAGGAACCAGGGCAGTTCCGCCGGGTCCACCCGCTTCTCATACAACGTCAGGATGAAATCCCCTTCGGTGGTGCGCAGCGCGTAGTTGCTGTTCTCCACCCCCTCGGCGATGCCGCGGAAAGCGACCATCCCGCCGAGGTCGTAGGCGGTCAGGAACGCGGCGAGCGCGTCGTCGGAGACTTCGGTATAAACGGCCATGGCTAATGCTGTCGGAAGGAAAGCCCCGGGTAGCAGGGGCCGGGGCGGGGCGGCAACTCAGCCGGGCTCCGGCAGCGCCCCGGTGTTGGCCCCGCACAGCACCACCCCCACCCGCGCCCCCGGCGGCGGGACGAAAGCGCCCGACAGCAGGGCGGCGAGCGCGGTCGCCCCGCCCGGCTCCGTCAGCAGCCGCAGCCGGTCCCACAGCAGCGCGCGCGCCGCGGCGATGGCGGCGTCCGGGACCAGCAGCAGCCGGGCGACATGGGCGGCGACGATCGGCAGCACCAGCGTCCCGGCTTCCCGCGCGCCCAGGCTGTCGGCGGCGATCCCGCCGGTGGCCACCGGCACCGGCCGGCCGGCGGCGCGCGCCGCATGCAGGGTCGGGCAAGATTCGGGCTCAACCC
>DAHWNE010000381.1 GCA_027340195.1 Acetobacteraceae bacterium
GCGATCAGGCTGCCGCCCACCTGCGTCACGTCCCCGCCGGCGGTGCTGAGATCGATCACCGAACTGGCCGAGATCTGCGCCGAGCCGAGCCCGATCCCGCCGACGGTGCCGCTGGCCAGCACCACGCTGCCGCCGTTCAGCACGTCGCCGGAATTGAGCGTGATCCCGCCTGCCTTGGTCGGATTCCCCGAGCTGTCGATCCCGGCCCCCAGCGACAGCACGCCGTCCGAGGCCAGGGTGACGTTGGACTCGACGACCAGCGACCCGCCGGACTGCATCGTCAGGTCATGCGCGATCGCGATCGAGACGCCCGTCTGCACATCGAGAAGCGAGGTCGCCTGCAACACCACCGCGGCGGTGCGGCCGACGGAAATGATCGTACCCTCGCTGATGGTATCGCTAATCGTTCCCGATCCGAACGAGATTGTGCCGTTGAAGCCGCTGTCGAGACTCCCCGGTCCTGTCTGCACGATATCCAGCGTCCCCGGGTCCAGCAGCAACGTCCCCGCCGCCCCGTGCGGCGCCCCCAGCGCCGCCCGGCCATCGAAGCCCAGCACCCGGCCGGAGACCTCCACGAACCCGCCATCCCCGCCCGCCGGTCCGCCCTGGGCCGAGATGGCCCCGCCCATCACCGTCTGGTCCTCGGCCAGCACCGTCACCCGCCCGCCGTCACCCGCGCCGGTCGCGTCCGCGGCAATGGAGGCCCCCGGCGCCACCGTCACGTCGCGCGACAGCACCGAAGGCGTCACCGCCGGCCCGCCGGCCGCGCGCGCCAGATCGGTCCCCACCGCCACCGTCCCGCCGCCCGCCACGCCGGAGGCATTGAGCCGCGCCCCCGAAGCCAGCGCCACATCCCCGCCCTGCGCCGCGACCTCGATCGCGCCCCCCTTCGTCCCCGGCGCCGTGCCCTGCGCCAGCAACGCGCCGGCCACCACGATCGACCCGCCGATCCCGTTCAACACCACCTGGCCGGTGTGGCCGCCCACCGACGGCGCCGAGATTTTTCCCCCGGCCGCGATCAGCTGCTGCACCAGCCCCGCCGCCGCCCGCGCGGTCAGCGTGATCTCCCCGCCCGAGGCCAGGATGGTGCCGGTGTTGGTCACCAGCGCCGGGCCCTGCGCGGTCTGCCGCACCGCGCCGGTGACATCGATGGAAACCAGCCCGTCGCCGTAGAGGTCCAGCGTCCAGGTGGAGGCGCCGGCCAGGATCACATGCCCCAGCCGCGCCGTGATGACCCCGGAATTGGCCACCTGCGGCGCCACCAGCGCCGCGATCCCCGCCTGGGTGACGGTGATGTGCCCCTGGTTGACGATGCGCGCGCCGGCATGCGCCGGCTGGCCGAACACCATCCGACCGGCCATGAAATTGCCGGGCGAAATCCCCGAGGCGGTGGCCATGAAGCCGGCGGTGTTGACCTGCGCGCCCTTGAGGAAGGTGATCCCGTCCTGGTTCTCCAGGATCACCTGGCCGTTGGCGTTGATCTGTCCGGCGATCTGCGACGGGTTGGGGCCGGTCACCCGGTTCAGCGCCACCGCCGCCGCGTTCGGCTGCTGGAAATCCACCGATTGCCGCGCGCCGACATTGAAGCTCTGCCAGTCGATCGCGGCGCGCTGGCTGGACTGGGTGATGGTGGTGGCGCTGGCGGAGCGGGCGATGCTCGCCGCCCCGCCCACCACCACGCCGCCCTGTGGCGCCGCGTTCGGCGAAAGCTGCGCCCGCGCCGGTTGCGCCAGCACAAGTACCACGGTGGCTTGCAACGCCGTGGTCAGCAGCAGCGCGCGGCGATTGCGCCGCAGCACGCCGGCCAGTCGCAACGCCGCGCCCCGCGCGGGGCGGACGGTCCGGTTCGGCCTTGCCTGTTTCTTGCGCATCAGAACCGCCCCATTACCCGCCAGTAGAAGGCCGAGCCGCGCAGCGCCGAAATCCCCGCCCCGGTGCCGGTCGGGTAGACATTGAAACGATGCAGACCGAGCAGATCGACCTCGAGCCGCGGCGTGATCGACACCCTGACCCCGCCGC
Source organism: Acetobacteraceae bacterium (assembly GCA_027340195.1). Classification (GTDB taxonomy): domain Bacteria; phylum Pseudomonadota; class Alphaproteobacteria; order Acetobacterales; family Acetobacteraceae; genus JAJZVS01. The sequence goes on from DAHWNE010000381.1 coordinate 2,020, forward strand.
CGATCGAGGCCACATGCATCGCCAGCCCCAGCGGCTGGTTCTGCCAGACCTCGCCCCAATCGTAGAAAACGAAAAACTGGGTTACCAGATCCTCGGGCAGATGCAGCCGGTGCAGATCGATCGGGGTGTTGAGCTGCAACTCGCCGGTGGCGGCGAGGCCCTTGTCGCCGCTCACTTCGCCCGCGTAATAGCCGCGGGTGTATTCGAAGCCGCCGAGATAGAACTCCTCCGCCGGCGGCAGGATGTCGGGACTCCACTGCCCGGTGACCAGGCCCATCAGCGCCACCGTGGCGTTGCGCCAGGGCGAGAACAGCGTCTGGGTGCGGCTCAGGCGGAAATCGACCTTGAAGAAATCGGTCCGCTCGCCGGTGCGTGGCGCATCCGCCGCCCCGTCGCGCGCCGCGCCCAGGATCGGCAGCCCATGCGAGACGCTGAGATCGGCGATATTCAGCGCGCCACGGCTGACGCCGGCCAGCAGATCGGTGCGCGCGTAGTCAACCCCCGCCCGCAGCACCCGCAACGCATCGAAGCTGGCCCGGGAGCGCACGCCGCCGGTCTCCAGGCTGACCTCCGCATCGATCGCGTCGAAGGCGGTATAGAGCTCGAGGCTCTGCTGGCGGGCGCGGATCAGCGGGTAGCTCAACCGCGCCCCATAGACCTGGGTGATGCCGAGATAGCCTTCCGACGCCAGCGGTCCGGCCGGGTTGGAATGGCCGGCACCGCCATAGACCTTCAGCCGCAGCCCCGAGCCGCCCAGGAAGACCTGTTCCGAAATCTGCCCGAAATTCTCGGTGTTGGGCCAGGTATGATAAAGGGAAATCTCAGTCTGATCGCCGAACTCGGTCAGGCTGTTGATGTCGAACACGGCCAGCGATTCGTAAGGACCGGTATAGGTGGAGGCGTAATTGTCGGTGGTCACCAGCCCGTCCACCACATTGCGCCGCACTTCCGCGATCAGGTTGAGCGCGCCGGGGCGCCCGGCCGAAGGCTGCAACACCGCGTGCATCTGCACCCCGGGCACGCTCTGCGCCAGCAGCAGCGCCCGCTCCAGCGCCGCCTCGGTGACCGGACGGACCGCGGTCAACCGATCGAGAAAGCGCAACACCTGGGTGCCGGCGGGGCCGATATCGCCCGACAGCTTCACGCTGACGATGCGTCCCTCGGTGACCAGGAAGCGCAGCGTGCCCTTGGTGTCGAGACTGGCGGAGACCGCGCTCAGCACATAGCCGTCGTCATGGTAGCGGCGCAGCAGCGCCTCGCGCGCCGCCTCGATCCGCGGCAGCGGCACGGCGGGGCCGGTCAGCCCGACCAGCAGCGGCGCCAACTGCGCCGGGGTGTAGGCGGTGACCCCTTCCAGCACCACCCGACGCACCGGCACCGGCCGATTCGGCACGGTGGTGGTGACCGCGAGCGGCGCCGCCGGCGTGGCCGGCTGCACCGGGGGCGCGGCGCGCGGGACCACATGCGGAAGCGGAGAGCCGGCGGGCAACGGCGGGGTGCCCGGCGGCAGGGCCGCCGACGCCGGCATGGCGGCCAGCGCGAGGGCTACGGCATAGATCCCACCCAACACCGTATTCGCGACGTTTCGGCCCATGCGATCTGTTCCCCGATTCACGCCGCCGGCTGATCACACATTACGCGCGGTACATGACC
>DAHWNE010000389.1 GCA_027340195.1 Acetobacteraceae bacterium
GCCGACGCGGTGTTTACCGAGGCCGGGGCGCGGATCGAGTACCGCGTCGGCACCATGATCGAACTGCCGCGCGCGGCGCTGACCGCGGACGCGATCGCCGGACAGGCGGATTTCTTCAGCTTCGGCACCAACGACCTGACCCAGACCACCTTCGGGCTGTCGCGCGACGATGCCGGGAAGTTCCTGCCGTTCTACGTCGATCACGGCATCCTGTCGAAGGACCCATTCGTGTCGATCGATATTGAAGGGGTCGGCGCGCTGGTGCGGATCGCCGCCGAAAAGGGCCGCGCCGCGAAGCCGGGGTTGAAGCTGGGAATCTGCGGCGAGCACGGGGGCGACCCGGCATCCATCGCATTCTGCGAAACCCTGGGGCTGGATTACGTTTCTTGCAGCCCCTACCGGGTGCCGGTGGCTCGCCTGGCCGCCGCGCAGGCGGCTCTGGACGGGGACGGGGTGGACCGGACGGCGTGAAAGCCGAGGGGGGCGGCGCCCCCCTGGCCTTCAAGCCTCCGTCACAGAGCCGCCAGGATTGCCTCGGCCTTGCTCACTTCGAAGCCGCCCGGTTGTTCCACGGCGAGGTGGGTGACTTTGCCGTCTTCGGCCACCAATGCGTAGCGCTGGCTGCGCACGCCCATGCCGCGGCCCATCAGGTCCAGTTCGAGGCCGAGTGCCTTGGCGAAGGCCGCGGAGCCGTCGGCCAGCATCATCACCTTGCCGTCGGTCCCCTGGTCCTTGCCCCAGGCACCCATCACGAACGCATCGTTGACCGCGATGCAGGCCACAGTGTCCACGCCCTTCGCGCGCAGCGCATCGATGTTCTGCACGAAGCCGGGCAGGTGGCGCGCTGAGCAGGTGGGGGTGAACGCCCCCGGCACCGCGAACAGCACGACTTTCTTGCCCTTGAAGATGTCGTCGGTGGAGATCTCCTTCGGCCCCTCGGCCGTGGCCTGCATCAGTTTCATGGAGGGGATGGTGTCGCCGACCTTGATCGTCATCGCTTGCCTCGTTTCCATTGCTGGCGCGCGCGCGGGGCGCGGCGCGGGTTGCGTCCGGCTCCCCGGCCGGGGCCTGTCCCTTAGCCCGGACCGCCCGGCCTGTCACGGTGCTTGCCGCCGGCCCGCCCGGCGTGTCATGCTGCGACGCACTATCCGGGCAGGACGTACCAGTCACCTTCCGCAACCCGGGTCGCCGTCGGCGACCCCGCTCCGAAGGTCGCACCGATGCTGGATCATCCTCTGGTCAATTTGTTCGCCCACACCACCCCGGCCGACACCGAATGGCGCAGCGACGGGCTGCGCGATTTCTTCCTCTACAAGGACCTCGGCGTTGCCGCGGCCACCGGCGGGCGGGTCATCGCCCAGCTGGTGAAGGCCGCCCGCCCGCCGGAGGAGGGCACCGGCTGGCATCACCACGTGGCCGATTTCCACATCGTGCTGATGCTGAAGGGCTGGGCGCGGTTCATGTACGAGGATCAGGAGCATTTGGTGGCGGCCGGCGACTGCGTACATCAGCGGCCGGGGATCGTGCATTACCTGTTCGATTACTCGCCCGACATGGAATATCTCGAGGTGGTCGGGCCGGCGGATTTCGGCACGGTGGAGGGGGACTATCCGGCCGCGATCCCACCGCCCACGCCCTGGAAGGGGTGAGGGACCGCCTCTGGCCCGGGCGGGCCTTCGAGCCACGCCTCGGACTGCATCTCCGCCAGCCGCGAAGCGGTGCGCTCGAACATCGCCGCGTTCTCGCCGCGCTGGTAAAGCTGATCCGGGGTGGCGGCGGCGGAGGCGTAGAGCCGCTTCCGCTCGTCATAGAGCGTGTCGATCAGGGTGATGAACCGCCGCGCGGAATCGTAATTGTCGGGCGAGAGGCGCGGGATGTCGTCCAGGATCAGCGTGTGGCAGGCGCCGGCCAGCGCCAGGTAGTCACCGGCGCCCAGCGGTTGTTCGCACAGATCGGCGAACCCGGCCCGCGCCACGCCAGCGGCGGCGGCGGGGATCACCACCGTCCGCCCGGCGACGTGCAGGGCGAGCGGCGCGGCCGGCGCCCCCTCGGTGAGGGTTGCGAACGCCTCGTCCAGCGCCGCGCGGGCCATCGCGTCGGCGGGCACGTGCCAGCTGCGCATCCCGCGCAGGCGCTGGCGGCGGTAGTCTCGCGCCGCATCCAGGTGCAGCACGTCGAGGTGTTGTTTCAGCACGTCGATGAAGGGCAGGAAGGCGTCGCGCCCCGGCTTGCCGCGGAACAGGTCGTCGGGCGCGGTGTTGGAGGTGGCGACCACCACCACGCCGCGGGCGAACAGGGCAGCGAACAACCGGCCGAGGATCATCGCGTCGGCGATGTCGTTCACCTGGAACTCGTCGAGACAGAGCAGGGCGGCGCGGGCGGCGAGCTGGTCGGCGAGCGGGGGGATCGGGTCGTCCACCCCCGGGTCGGCCTGTTTGATGGCGTGGATGGCGGCGTGGGCGTCCTGCATGAAGCGGTGGAAATGCAGGCGGCGCTTGCGGCGCACTTCGGCGGCGGCGAAGAACAGGTCCATCAGCATGGATTTGCCGCGGCCGACCGCGCCGACCAGGTAGAGGCCGCGGGGCGGCGGGGCGGCGGGGCGGGCGAGCAGGCGGCCGAGCAGCCCGTGGCCGCGGCGCGGTTGCGGATCGTAGCCGCGCAGGCTGGCCCAGAGGGTGTCGAGCCGCGCCGCGGCCTCGGCCTGGGCGGGGTCGGGTTCGAGGGCGCGGCTGGCGAGCAAGGCGCGGTAGGCGGCCAGGGGGCTGCCGGCGGGGGCGGTCAGGGTGTCCACGGGTCCGGCCCTGTCCCGCCGCGCACGTGGGTGTGTTGTGGGTGCTTGACAGCGTATGGCAGCTGACGTATCCATGGCATCGGAGGCTTTGTGGTGCGCAAGCGCTGCATTGCCTTTTTATTCGTCCAGTTCTCGTTCCGACCGGGTCCGCAGGTCGGCGATATGGGCGAAGCTCCAGATGGTGAAGTCCCGGCCCTGACGTGGCCGCTCCGCCCGGTAGCGGAGCCGGGCTACCAGG
>DAHWNE010000391.1 GCA_027340195.1 Acetobacteraceae bacterium
ATGAGGGAACGGGCGGAGGCGCCGCAGTTCCACCCCGGCCCGGGCTGATCAGCGCAGGCCGAGGCCGCGGGCGACGATGCCGCGCAGGATCTCGCGGGTGCCGCCGCGCAGGCTGAAGGAGGGCGCGTGCAGGATGGTGTAGCCCAGCACGGCGGCGAAATCCCGGGTGGAGGCGAGGTCGGGCTCGGCCTCGATCAGCCCGCGCGCGATCTCGGGGATTTCCTGCTCCACCAGCGCGCCGAGGTCCTTCACCATCGCCGCCGGCAGCGCCGGGTTCTCGCCCGCCTGCAGCAGCCCGGCGATGGCGCGCGACATCCGCCGCAGGACCACGATCCGCGCGCCGAGCCGGCCGAGGGCGATCCGCGCCGCCGGCGAGGGGGCCGGCCCCAGCGCGCGCACCAGCTCCACCAGCAGGGTGAAGGAGGAGAGGAAGCGTTCCGGCCCGCTGCGCTCGAAGGCGAGCTCGCCGGTCACCTGCGCCCAGCCGTCGCCCTCCCGGCCGAGCAGCGCGGTGGCGGGGAGCGGCGCGTCCTGAAACGCGACCTCGTTGAAATGATGCTCCCCGGTCAGGGCGTGGATCGGGCGGATGGTGACGCCCGGGGTGGTTTTCAGATCGACGATGAACTGGCTGAAGCCGCCGTGCCGGTCCTCCGCCGCGCCGGTGCGGCAGAACAGGATCATGTAGTGCGAAAACTGCGCGTGCGAGGTCCAGACCTTGGTGCCGTTGACGATGTAGCGATCGCCCTCGCGCACGGCGCGGGTGCGCACCGAGGCGAGGTCGGAGCCGGTGTCGGGCTCGCTCATGCCGATGCAGAAATAGCATTCGCCGGCGGCGATGCGGGGCAGGATGTCCTGTTTCTGCGCCTCGGTGCCGTAGCGCAGGATGGCGGGGCCGGACTGGCGGTCGGCGATCCAGTGCGCGCCGACCGGGGCGCCGGCGGCCAGCATCTCCTCGGTCAGCACGTAGCGTTCCAGCTGGCTGCGGTCCGCGCCGCCGTAGCGCCGCGGCCAGGTCATGCCGATCCAGCCGCGGGCGCCGAGGGCGCGCGAGAAATCGGGATCGACGCCGGTCCAGCTCTCCGCCCGCAGCCGGGGCGGGCGGGTGGCGAGCGCGGTGGCGAGGAAGGCGCGGATCTCGGCCCGCAGCGCCTCGGCGGCGGGCGAGGCGGGTGGGGCGGGGAAGGCGAAGGCGGCGGACATGACATCTCCCCGGTTGGCGCGATACTGTGCCACGTCGCCGCGTCAGGTCCAGCGCGCCGATGTCGCGATCGGGACCGGCGGGGAGAGCGCGATGGAGTTTTTCGTCTGGTGCCGCGATCGGCCGGGCACGGCGGCCCTGCGCCGCGAGCTGACCGAGACCCATTGGTCCTACATGGACCGTTTCGCCGACCGCATGATCGCGCGCGGTCCGGCGCTGGGCGCCGATGGCGCGCCGATCGGCTCGATGCATATCCTCGATCTGCCCGACCCCGCCGCGGCCCGTGCCTTCGCCTTCGAGGAACCCTATGCCAGCGCGGGCGTGTTCGCCGAGGTGCTGGTCCGCCGCTGGGCCAACGCGCTGGGGCGGACGATGTGGGACTGGCCGGCCGATCCCGGCGCGGACCGGCGCTTCCTGGTGATCGGCACCGCCCATCCCGGCATGACCGCGCGCCGCTCGGACCTGCTGGCGGCGCACCAAGCCTGGCTGAACGATCCCGCCCGCGCCGGCGGCATCATCCTGCGCGGCCCGCTGCTCTCCGATGACGGCGCCGAGTGGCTGGGCAGCGCGATGCTGCTGCAACAGCCGGACGCGGCGGCGGCGCGGGGCCTGTTCGCGGGCGAGCCCTATCACGACGGTGGCCTCTACGCCCGGCTCGACATCCTGCCCTGGCGGTTCGGCGGCCGGCACTGATGTTCCACGAGGCGGAGTTCCCGCTGCTGCCCGATCGCGCCTGCGGGGCGTGCTCGGTCTGCTGCGTCGATCTGACGATCGAGGAGCCGGACCTGATGAAGCCGCAGGGCTACCGCTGCCCGCATCTGGCGGAGGCCGGCGGCTGCGGCATCTATCCCTCCCGCCCGAACACCTGCCGGGTGTTCCACTGCGGCTGGCGGCGGCTGAAATGGGTGCGGGAGGCGTTGCGCCCGGACCGCTCGCAGGTGCTGGTGAAGCTGCGCCCGGTGGGCAAGGGGGCCGAGGCGGTGCTGGCGGTGGATTTCATTCTGCTCGGCAAAGCCGCGCTGAAGGCGGAGGGGCTGGCCGAATCCGTCGCCGCGGCGGTGCATTCCGGGCTGCCGGTGTTCCTGACCATCCCCGGCCCGCCGGGCTATACGTCGGCCTCGGCGCGGGTGGATGGCGAGCTCGGCGCGGCGGTGGCGGCGCGCGACAAGGCCGGGCTGCTGCGGATCCTGGCCGAGCTGCATGAGGCAGGACGGGTGGGCAAGCGGGCCCCGATCCGGGTGGTGAAGGACGCGGCCGGGCAGCCGGTGATCGCGCTGGGCAAGCTGCGGCGGATCGGGCGGGGGCGGCTCAGCCGCTGATCGGGACGGCGGGACGGCGGCGCAGGGTCCAGTAAAGCGGCTGGCGGCCGGCGGCGCGCGCTTTCGCCTCGTAGCGCGTCGGGGGCCAGCCTGCGGGGCGTTCGGTCGCCGGCGGCGGGACCGCGAACCAGGGCTGATCGGCCAGGGTGGCGGCGACCCAGTCCTGATAGGTGGGATCGTCGCTGGCGATGCGCCATTCGCTGCCCGGGCGCAGGACGCGGGCGATGCCCTCCAGGGCGGCGGGGTGGACGAAGCGGCGGCGTGCGTGACGGGATTTCGGCCACGGGTCGGGGAACAGCAGGAAGAGGCGGTCCAGGGCCGCATCCGGCAGGGCGCGGAGCAGGGCCCGCGCGTCCTGGGTCCAGAGACGCAGATTGCCGGGCAGGGGGGCGGTGGCGGGGTCGGCCGGGTCCGGGATCAGCTGGGACAGCAGCGAGCAGATGCCGTTCTCGAACACCTCGGCGGCGATCAGCCCGATCTCGGGATGGGCGGCGGCCTGGGCGGCGGCGTGCTCACCGCCGCCGAAGCCCACTTCCAGCCACAGCGCGGCGGGGGGCGTGGCGAAGGCACGCCCGGGATCGGCGGCGGCCGCGGCGGGGAAGGCGAGTCGCGGCAAAGCGCGCTCCAGCAGCAGGCGCTGGCGCGGGCGCAGCCTGTGGCCGCGGGCGCGGCCGTAGAGCCGCTCGGCCGGCGGCTTCAGCGCCCGAACGCCGCCCGCAGCGCCGGGACCAAATCGGTCTTTTCCCAGGTGAAGGTGCCGAGATCGGGGTCCGGGTCGCGGCCGAAATGCCCGTAGGCCGAGGTGGCGGCGTAGATCGGGCGGTTCATCTGCAGATGCTCGCGGATGCCGCGCGGCTTGAGGTCCATCACCTCGCGCAGCACCTTCTCGAGCCGCGATTCGTCGATGTCGTGCCCGGTTCCGTGCAGATCGACATAGACCGACAGCGGATGGGCGACGCCGATGGCATAGGCGATCTGCAGCGTGCAGCGGTCGGCGAGGCCGGCGGCGACCACGTTCTTGGCCAGGTAGCGGCAGGCATAGGCGGCCGAGCGATCGACCTTGGTCGGGTCCTTGCCGGAGAACGCGCCGCCGCCATGCGGGGCGGCGCCGCCATAGGTATCGACGATGATCTTGCGCCCGGTCAGGCCGCAATCGCCGTCCGGGCCGCCGATCACGAATTTGCCGGTGGGGTTGACGTAGAACTCGCGCTCGGCCGGCATCCAGCCGCGCGGCAGCGTGTCCTCGACCAGCGGCCAGAGCATCCGCTTGATCTCAGCCTGATCGAGGCTTTCGACATGCTGGGTGGAGACCACGACGGAGGTGGCGCCGACCGGCTTGCCGTTCACGTAGCGCAGGGTGACCTGGCTTTTCGCGTCCGGCAGCAGCCCGGCCACCTTGGGGTCGCGGGCGCGGCGCAATTCGCTGATCCGGCGCAGGATCAGATGCGCGTAGTAGAGCGGGGCCGGCATCAGCGCCGGGGTCTCGCGGCAGGCGTAGCCGAACATCAGGCCCTGATCGCCCGCGCCCTCGTCCTTGTTGCCGGCGGCGTCCACGCCCTGGGCGATGTCGGCCGACTGGGCGTGCAGGTGGCAGGCGATGTCGGCATTCTTCCAGGAGAAACCCTCCTGGTCGTAGCCGATGTCGTGGATCGCCAGCCGGCAGAGATGGGCGAGGTATTCCGGGGTGACGGTGTCGGGGCCGCGGGTCTCGCCGGCCAGGACCACGCGGTTGGTGGTGACCAGGGTCTCGCAGGCGACGCGCGCGTAGGGGTCGGCGGCGAGGAACGCGTCCAGCACCGTGTCGCTGAGCCGGTCCGCGACCTTGTCGGGATGGCCTTCGGAGACGGATTCGGAGGTGAACAGGTAATCGCCGGAATCGCGCATGGCCTGGTCCTGGAATCGAGCTTGGCGGGAGGGTCCCGGGCGGAGGCCGGGTCTGGGATCGAGGGTCGCGGGTGATTGGCGGAAAGCGGCGGGCCGGTCAAGCGCGGGGCGGCGATGCACCCGGTTTGCAGCCCCGGCGCGCCGTGCCAGGCTGTGCCAGGTCAACCACCACCGAGGGGAGGGAACCCACATGAGCATCCGCTTCGACGACCGCGTGGCGATCGTGACCGGCGCCGGCGCCGGGCTCGGCCGTTGCCACGCTTTGCTGCTGGCCGCCCGCGGCGCCCGGGTGGTGGTCAACGACCCGGGCGGGGCGGTGGACGGGCGCGGCGGCGCCCATGCCGCGGCCGACCGTGTGGTGGAGGAAATCCGCGCCGCCGGCGGCCAAGCGGTCGCCAACTACGACAGCGTCGCCGACGAGCAGGCCGCCCAGCGCATCGTCGCCACCGCCACCGAGGCCTGGGGGCGGCTCGATATCCTGGTCAACAACGCCGGCATCCTGCGCGACAAGGCATTCAACAACCTGACCATGGAGGATTTCCGCGCGGTGGTGGACGTGCATCTGATGGGCACGGTCTATTGCACCAAGGCCGCCTGGCCGGTGATGCGGGGGCAGAAATACGGGCGGATCGTGGTCACCACCTCCGGTTCCGGCACCGTCGGCAATTTCGGCCAGAGCAACTACGGCGCGGCCAAGACCGGCGTGGTCGGCCTGATCAACTGCCTGCGCTTCGAGGGGGCGAAATACAACATCCTGACCAACGCCATCTCGCCCTCGGCGGCAACGCGGATGACCGAGGGTCTGCTGCCGCCGGACATGATCCCGTGGATGAAGCCCGAGCTGGTCTCCCCGGCGGTGGCCTATCTGGCCAGCGAGGACTGCAAGGTTTCGGGCCAGATCATCGCCGCCACCGCCGGCGGCTATGCGCGGGTGCAATATTTCGTCACCGAGGGGGTGCAGTTCGACCCCGCCGAGCCGGTCACGCCGGAGATGTTCGCCGACCGGTTCGACCAGATCGGCGATCTTTCGACCGCGCAGCCCTATACCGGGCTGATGGGGAATGTGGAGCGGCAGCTGCGGGCGATCGGACGCATCCGGTGAGGCGGTGGCTGCTGGCCTTTCTGCTCGCC
>DAHWNE010000401.1 GCA_027340195.1 Acetobacteraceae bacterium
TTACGCCGTGGCCGCGCGCAAGCGCGGGCGCGCCGCCTGCCCGTTCGCCGGGGCGGGCGGCTGAGGGTGACGGCGAGCGGCCGGCCAGGGCATGATCGGGCCCTCACCAGGGGGAACACCGCGGTCATGCCCGCCGCCGAAATCTGCACCCTGCATATCAGCCTGATCGGCTCCGATCCGGAGATCTGGCGCCAGCTCGACATCCCGACCGACATCACGCTCGACACGCTCAACGAGATCGTGCAGGCGGCGATGGGCTGGACCGGCGATCATCTGTGGGAGTTCGCGCGTGGGCGTGACCGCTTCGCGCCGCTGGCGGAGCGGGACTGGGTCCCCGCGAACACGATCGATGCCGAGACCACCGATCTGCTCTCCGTGCTCGGCCCGCGCGCGACCACGCTGCGCTACCTTTACGATTTCGGCGATTGCTGGGAGCACCGGTTGCGGCTGACCGCGCGGCGCCCGTCGCCGCCGGACGTCGTCTTTCCGCGGCTGGTCGGCGGGGAGCGCAACGCCCCGCCCGAGGATTGCGGCGGTATCGACTCCTACTATGACAAGCTCGCCGCGCTGGCGGAACCGGACTGCGATCCGGAGCTGCGCGAGTGGATGGGCGAGTACGACCCCGCGACGATCGACGCGGCCGGGATCGGAAATCGCCTGGCCGCGATCGCCCGTGAGATGGAACGGGCACGTGCCAAACGCGCCGCGCCTCCCACGCCGAGACGGCGGTCAACCAAGACTTAACCTTTCGCGGGCAGGCTTCGGGGATCGGGAGCCTGCCGCCATGTCTCGCCATCCCTCACGGCGCGCCGATCGTCGGGGCGCCATCGCCATCCTGACCGCGCTGATGCTACCGGCGATGCTGGCCGCCGGGGCGCTGATCCTGGATGGCGGGCTCTGGATGGTGGAAAGTACCCGCTTGCAGATCGCCGCCGACGCGGCCGCCAACGGGGTCGGCTATCTGCTCGCCGATACCGCCCTGCAAGGCGAAACCGCCGCCCAGCAGCAGGCCGTGCTGCAAGCCGTCGCGCTGGCGGAGGCCGACGGCGCCAGTGACAACGCCGCCCTGCTGGGCAGCCTGGTCACCCCGGTCAGCGTGAGCGTCGCCGCCGACTGGTCCAGCGCCACCGTCACCCTCACCGCGCAGGCCGGCAGCGTGCTGGCCGGGGTGTTCGGCCTGTCCGGCCCCACCCTGACCGCAACCGCCACCGTCGGCTCCGCCCCCGCCGGGGCCTGCGTGCTGGCGCTCAACCCCTCGGCGAGCGATGCGATCGACGCCAACAACATGGGTGTCATCAAGGCCACGGGCTGCGGGATCTTCGCGGATTCCTCGGCCAGCGACGCGATCTACCTCAACTCCGGGACGATCGACGGGGAAACCGTCGCCGCGGTCGGCGATTTCGCGGAATCCAACAGCGGCAGCAACACCCTGCCGGTCACCCCGACCGACGGCGCCGCCGCCAAGCCCGACCCGTTCGCCGCCCTCACCCCGCCCAGCGCCAGCGGCTGCGATTTCCCCTCCGGCACCAGTTTCACAGCCTGGAAATCCACTCCCTACGCCTTCAGCCCGGCCAACCACACCAACGTGTTCTGCGGCAACACCACGATCGGCGGCAACGGCAGCACCGATACTTTCGCCCCCGGTGTGTATTACGTGATCGACGGCAACCTGATCTTCAACAACGCCACCATCACCCAGGCATCCGGGGTCAGCTTCGTGCTGACCGGCAGCAGCCCGGGGGCGCTGCAATGGACCAACTATTCCAATACCAACACCAACATGACCGCGCCCTCCTCCGGCCCCACCGCCGGGATCCTGTTCTGGCAGGAATGCGGATCCGGCGGCACCAGCCCCACCAACACCATGGCCGGCGGGTCCAGCCTGGTCGTCTCGGGCGCGTTCTACGCCCCCTGCGGCAAGCTCTCCATGAGCAACAATGCCCAGTTCGACACCGCCGCCGGCGGGTCGCTGAGCGTGATCGCCAACACGCTCGAGGCAGTGGGTTCGGCCGGCATCTCCGCCGCCGGCGCCAGCACCGGCAACGCCGCCGGCAAGCCCCGGCTCACCCAATGAGGGTCCGCCGGGACCGGCGCGGGGTGGTGGCGATCGAGGCGGCGATCGCGCTGGCGCTGGTGGTGGTGCCCACCGTGCTGACCCTGTTCGATCTCGGCGGCGTGCTCGAAACCCGGCTGCGGGTGGACCGCGCGTTGCAGGCCGGCATGTTCGCGGCCTGGGCGATCAGCGGCGCCACCGCCAGCCAGATCACCCAGGCGGCGGCGGCCGGGGCGGGCAACACCAGCGCCGGCCCCAGCGTCAGCGCGACCGCCAGCTTCAGCTACCTCTGCCTGGCCCCCACCGGCACCTACGGCTCCGGCAGCCCCGCCAGCGCCGGCACCGCCTGCCCCTCGGGCCAGGTGCTGGGCGAATGGGTCACCATCGCCACCAGCGCGGCGGTGAGCCTGCCGTTCCCGCTGCCCGGGGTCGCCTCGCCGATGACCCTGACCGCCACCGGCCGGACGAGGATCCAATGAGCTGGGATCCAATGAACCGACGGGGCACCGCGGCGATCGAGTTCGCGCTGGCGTTCCCGCTGCTGCTGGTCGCGTTCCTGGCCGCGTTTGAGCTGTTCCGCCTGGTCCAGGCGCAGCGCGTTCTCGACCTCGCGGTGACCCAGGCGCTCCGCTACGGGGCGGTGCGCAGCACCTCGGCCAGCAGCGCCGACATTCAGGGCGTGGTCACCACCACCCTGACCGGGCTGCTGGGCAGCGCAGCGGGAGTTTCGGTGACGGTCGGCTTCTCGCCCGCCTACGCGCCGGGGGACCAGCTCTCGGTCTCCGCCCAGCTGCCCTGGACGGCGGATTTCCTGCCGGGGGCGTTCGCCGCCGTCACCCTCGACGCCTCCGGGGCGATCACGGTGCAGAACTGACCTGCGCGGGCGATAGGCACTCGCTTTTCCACCCCGATGCGCCTATGTGTGCGCCGCACCATGCCCGCCCGGCCTTCCGCCGGGCGTTTTTTCGCGCCCGGGACCCCAATGGACATCCGCAACATCGCCATCATCGCCCATGTCGATCATGGCAAGACCACCCTGGTCGATCAGCTGCTGCGCCAATCCGGCGCCTTCCGCGACCATCAGGCGGTGGCCGAACGCGCGCTGGACCGCAACGACCTCGAGCGCGAGCGGGGCATCACCATCCTCGCCAAATGCACCTCGGTGGTCTGGAAGGGAACCCGGGTCAACATCGTCGATACCCCCGGCCACGCCGATTTCGGCGGCGAGGTCGAGCGCATCCTCAACATGGTCGATGGCGCCCTGGTGCTGGTCGATGCCGCGGAGGGCGTGCTGCCGCAGACCAAATTCGTGGTCGGCAAGGCGCTGGCCCGCGGCCTGCACCCGATCGTGGTGGTCAACAAGGTGGACCGCGCGGACGCCCGCCCCGACGAGGTGCATACCGAGGTGTTCGACCTGTTCGCCGCCCTCGGCGCCACCGACGCGCAGCTCGATTTCCCCACGCTCTACGCCTCCGGCCGCCAGGGCTGGGCCGATCTGACGCTGGACGGTCCGCGTAAGGACCTCTCCGCCCTGTTCGACCTGGTGCTGCGCCACGTGCCGGCGCCGGTGCTGGACCCGGAGGCACCGTTCGCGATGGTCGCCTCCATCCTCGACTACGACAATTTCCTCGGCCGCGTGCTGACCGGCCGGGTGGAGCAGGGCCGCGCCCGTCTCAACATGCCGCTCAAGGTGCTGCACGCCGATGGGCGGGTGGTGGAAACCGGGCGCCTGTCCAAGCTGATGTCGTTCCGCGGCCTCGACCGGGTGCCGGTGGAGGAGGTCGCGGCCGGCGACATCGTCGCCATCGCCGGCCTCGCCGAGGCCACCGTGCCGGACACCATCGGCGCGCCCGAACTCGCCGCCCCGCTGCCGGCGATTCCGGTCGATCCGCCCACCCTCGCCATGACCTTCCGCATCAATGACGGCCCGCTGGCGGGGCGGGAGGGCAAGAAGGTCACCTCGCGCCAGATTCGCGAGCGGCTGTTCCGCGAGGCTGAGGGCAACGTCGCCATCCGCGTCACCGACAGCAACGAGACCGAGGCGTTCGAGGTGGCCGGGCGCGGCGAGCTTCAGCTCGGCGTGCTGATCGAGACCATGCGCCGCGAGGGGTTCGAACTCTGCATCGGCCGCCCCCGCGTGCTGACCCGCCGCCATCCGGAAACCGGCGCCCGCGAGGAGCCGATGGAGGAGGCGCTGGTCGATGTGGACGAACCCTTCGCCGGCGTGGTGGTGGAGAAGCTCTCACGCCGCAAGGGCGAGCTGCGCGACATGCGCCCCTCCGGCGGGGGCAAGGTGCGGCTCACCTTCGCCATCCCCAGCCGCGGGCTGATCGGCTACCATAGCGAGTTCCTGACCGACACCCGCGGCACCGGCATCATGAACCGGATGTTCGCCGGCTACGGCCCGTGGAAAGGCCCGATCGAGGGCCGCCGCTCCGGCTCGCTGATCTCCAACGCCGACGGGGAGGCGGTGCATTACGCGCTGTTCTACCTTCAGGAGCGCGGCACCCTGTTCGTCTCCCCGGGGGAGAAGGTCTATGTCGGCATGATCCTGGGCGAGCATTCGCGCGGATCGGACCTGGACGTGAACCCGATCAAGGAGAAGAAGCTCACCAACATCCGCGCCGCCGGCAAGGACGACGCGATGCTGCTGATCCCGCCGCGACGCATGAGCCTCGAGCAGGCGATCGCCTATGTCGAGGACGACGAGCTGGTGGAGGTGACGCCCGGCGCGGTGCGGCTGCGCAAGCGGTTCCTCGACCCGCATGAGCGCAAGCGGAGCGAACGGCGGAGCGAGGCCGAGAGCGAGGCGGCGTAGCCCGCCCCGCGATACGGGGCAGGCTCTGCCCGGGGCCGCCGCCTCAAACCCCGCGCGCGGCCCGGATCGCCTCCCACACCCGAAGCGGGGTGGCCGGCATGTCGATATGGGTGATCCCATATTCCGACAACGCATCGACCACCGCATTCATCACCGCCGGCATCGACCCCGCGCAGCCCGCCTCCCCACAACCCTTGGCGCCGAGCACGTTGGTCTTGCAGGGCACCGGATGGCTGTGAAACTCGTAGTTCAGCACATCCGCCGCCCGCGGCAGCGCATAGTCCATGTAGGAGCCGGTGACCGGCTGGCCGGTCTCGTCGTAGCGCACCCATTCCATCAGCGCCTGGCCGATCCCCTGCGCCACCCCGCCATGGGCCTGGCCTTCCACCAGCAGCGGATTGATGATGGTCCCGAAATCATTGACCATCACGTAGCGGACCACCTGGGTCACGCCGGTCTCGGGGTCGATCTCCACTTCCGCGATATGGCACCCGTTCGGGTAGGCGAAGGGAGGGGATTTCGCCACGTGGCGCACGGAAAGCGTGCGCGGCAGCCCCTCCGGCAGGCTGGCGCCGGCGGCGCGGACCTGCGCCGCCAGCTCCATGATGCCGATGCCGCGATCGGTGCCCATGATGCGAAACCGCCCGCCGCCGGCGGCCAGCTCGAACTCCACGTCGCTTTCCCCGGCCTCCAGCAGATGCGCGGCCAGCTTGCGGCCCTGGGCGATCACCAGCTCGGAGGCCTCGGCGATCGCGGTGCCGCTCGCCATCAGCGATTTCGATCCGCCGGTGCCGCCGCCGGCCAGCAGCTCGTCGGAATCGCCCTGCAGCAGGCGGATCTTCTCGAACGGCACGCCCAGCCGCGAGGCCAGCACCTGCGCGAACGGCGTGGCATGGCCCTGGCCGTAATCCAGCGTGCCGGTGATGATGGTGACGCTACCGTCGTCCTCGAAACGGATGCCGCCCATCTCCTGCGCCGGCGGGCCGGTCACTTCCAGATACTGACCGATGCCGATGCCGCGCAGCCTCCCGCGTTCGCGGCTCTCGCGCCGGCGCCGGGGGAAGCCGTCCCAGTCGGCCGCGGCCAGGGCTTCCTCCAGGATCGCCGGAAAATCGCCGCTGTCGTAAACGGTGCCGGCCGGGGTGGTCCAGGGCAGTTGCTCGGGGCGGATATGGTTGCGCCGGCGGATCTCGATGCGGTCGATCCCCATCTCCCGCGCGGCCGTGTCCAGCAGGCGCTCGATATAGTAGTTGCTCTCGGGCCGACCGGCGCCGCGATACGGCCCCACCGGGGAGGTGTTGGTGAACACCGCCTGCGTGATCACCTCCTGCGCCGGCGTGGCATAGACGCTGATGGTGTTCTTCACCACGTTGCCGGTCGGCTGCAACACGGTGCCGTTGGACAGATAGGCGCCGATATTGCCGTAGCCGCGCACGCGCAGGGCCAGGATGCGTCCCTCGGCATCGAAGGCGAGTTCCTGCTCCATGTCGTGGGCGCGGCCGTGGCTGTCGGACAGGAAGCTCTCGCTGCGCTCGTCGCGCCACTTCACCGGCGCGCCCAGCACGCGCGCGGCGTGCAGGATGGCGATATATTCCGGGTAGCAGGAGGATTTCATCCCGAACGAGCCACCGACGTTGCCGGTCAGCACCCGCACCTGCTCGGGCTTGGCGTGCAGCACGTGGCACAGCAGGTTGCGCATCGGGAAGGTGCCCTGGCAGCCCAGGCGCAGGGTCCAGTGCTCCCGCGCCGGATCGTATTCGCCGATCGCGGCGCGCGGCTCCATCGGGCAGACCGCGACGCGCGTGTTGAGGATCTTCATCCGCGTCACATGCGCCGCGGCGGCGAAGGCGGCCTCCACCCGGGCGGTATCGCCGTGGTGGAAATCCAGGATCACGTTGCCCGGGGTTGCATCGTGCACCAGCGGCGCGCCGGGGGCGACCGCGGCGCGCGCCTCGGTGACCGCATCCAGCGGGTCGATGTCCACCATCACCGCCTCGGCGCCGTCGCGGGCGGATTTCCAGGTCTCGGCCACCACCACCGCCACCGGGTCGCCGACGAAGCGCACCTTGTCGGTGGTCAGCGGCGGCTGGACGGGCTTGGGCATGTCCGACCCATCGGCCTGCTTGAACGCCTGGCCGGACGGCATCGGCCCCAGCCCCGCCGCCACCAGATCGGCCCCGGTGAACACGGCGCGCACACCAGGCACCGCCAGCGCCGGCGCGGTATCGATGCCGCGGATGATGCCGTGCGCGTGGCCCGAGCGCACCATCACCGCATAGAGCTGGCCGGGCAGGTTGATGTCGTCGGTATAGCGGCCCTGGCCCTGCAGCAGGACCGGATCCTCCTTGCGGGAGACCGGCTGGCCGATGGCGTATTTCGCTTCGGCAACGTCGAGCGGGCTGAACGGAGCATTCATGGTCGGGTGACATCCTTCCGCGACGGGCGCGCGGGCGCCCTGTTTGGCCCCAATGTAGGGGCCGATTGTGCGTTGCGGCAAGCCGGCCTCGCGGGATACCCTCTTTCACCCCGCCCCGCCGCGCGCCATCTTCCCGCGATGCCGACCCAAGCCGACTGGCCCATCCACACCCTGCCCCACGGTCCCGAGGCCCTGCCCGCGGTGCGCCCACGCGACCTCGATCGCGCCTGGCACGCCGCCCGTGCCGCCGCCCTCGCCGAGACCTGGGGCAGCCGCCGCGGCTTCCGCTTCCACCGCCCCGACGGCGAGGTGACCGAACTGGTCCTGGCCGACCCGGATGCCTGCTGCTGGGCCGCCGCGATCGACCGCATCGCCGGCCTCGCCAGCGCCTCCGGCCTGTCGCTCTGCCTGCGGCTGCTGGCGCTGATCGATCTGCTCGGCCGGACGCCCGCGCTCGCGGCACGCTGCCGCTTCGCCCGCGACGGGGCGGAGTTGCCCCCGGCCCTGCTGGCACTGGCGGCGGCGACGCCGCTCTCGCCCGATGCCGGGTTCGACCCCGCGCCCTTTCATGCCGCCCTCGCCGCCGCCCTGCCCGGAGTTTCCGCGTGACCCGCCCGTTCCTCCTGCTGCTGCCCCTGCTGCTCGCCGGCTGCGCGTTCGGCGCGCCGCCGCGCTCGGTCACCGCGCGCGACACCGAAGCCGCCTGCCGCCGCCAGGCCGAGGCGACCTACCGGTTGCAGCACCGGGACGATCTCTATCAGATCGGCAATCAGGATGCCCCCAACTCCGGCGCCGTCGGGGTCACCCTGCCGACGCACGGGCTGGCCGACCGCTTCGAGCAGGAGCGCTTCATGGCCCGCTGCGTGAACGATGTCGGCACCGGCACCGCCCTGCATCCCTGAGCCCGAGGTCCCGCTGCCGCTCTCCGAGCTGCTGCGGCTGGCGGAGGCGGAGCGCGCCGCCGGCCGGACCGAGGCCGCCGCCGCGCTGCTGGCGCGCGCCGAGGCGGTGGCGCCCGCTCATCCCGGGCTCGCCCAGGCGCGGTCGCTGATCGCCTTCCACCTGGGCGATTTCGCCCGCGCCCTGTCGCTGTCCGCCACCGCGGTGGCGGCCGAGCCGAATCGCCCCGGCTGGTGGCGCAACCGCTGCACCATCGCCGAGCGCGCCGGCGACTACGCCGCGGCGCTGGACGCGGCCGAGCGCGCCGCCGCGCTGGACCCGAACGATGCCGACCTTTGGCACGCGCTGGCGGTGGTGCGCTACCGACTGGAACGGACCGACGGCGCCGAGGCGGCCGCCCGCGCCGCCCTGCGCCTCGATCCGGCGCATCCCGGGGCCAACGTGATCCTGGCGGAGACCCTGCTGCAACGCGGCGATTTCGCCGAAGCCTGGCCGCATTACGAGCATCGCTTCCGCCTGCGCGGTGTCCCGCCGGTGGCGCCCGCGCTGGGCTGCCCGGTGTGGAACGGCACCCCGATCCCCGGGCGGCTGCTGGTGGTGGCCGATCAGGGCTATGGCGATGCGATCCAATTCGCCCGCTACCTGCCCTGGGCGACGGGACGGGCCAGGGCGATCACCCTGCTCGCCGCGCCCGAACTCGCCCCCCTGCTCGCGCCGCTGGTGCCGGACGGCGACATTCGCACCGGGTGGGAGGCGATCGCCGCCGATTGCCCCGGCCTCGCCGCCTGGATTCCGCTCTCCGGCCTACCGCGCTGCGCCGGGACCCTGCCCGCCACCATCCCGACCGCGCCGGCGGGGTATCTCCGCGCCGAACCGGGCGCCGTCGCCGCCTGGCGGGCGCGGCTGGCGGCGCTGGCCCCGGGGCAGCGGTTGGTCGGGCTGGTCTGGGCGGGACGGGCGACGCATCCGAACGATGCCTCCCGCTCGGCCCCGGCGGTGTCCCTGGCGGCCCTGGCCCATGTCCCCGGCGTCGCGCTGTTTGGGCTGCAACACGGCCTCCCCGCCGCCGACTGGCCGGCGCTCGGTCCGCCCGACCGCGCCCTCGGCGCCGAGATCTCCGATTTCCCCACCCTGGCGGCGGCGCTCGCGGCGCTCGATCTGCTCATCAGCGTTGATTCCGCCCCGGCGCATCTGGCCGGGGCGCTGGGCGTGCCGGCCTGGGTGATGCTGCCGCTGGGGCCGGACTGGCGTTGGGGCCTGGAACGCACCGACTGCCCCTGGTACCCCGGGATGCGGCTGTTCCGGATGCGTCGGCCGCGCGACTGGGCCGCGACGGCGGCGGCGGTGGCCGCGGCGTTGCGCGATCAGGCCCCCATCAGCGCGCGCACATGCACCGCCGAGGCGGCGGCCAGCGCCTCCAGGTCGTAGCCGCCCTCGAGCACGGAGACCACCCGTCCGCCCGCGAGTCCGACCAGCTGCGCGGTGATCCAGCCGAAATCTTCGGTCTCCAACCGCAACTCGGCCAGCGGATCGGCGCGATGGGCATCGAACCCGGCCGAGATCACCAGCAGCTCGGGATCGAAGGCGGCCAGCGCGGGCAGGATGCGCCCCGACCAGGCGGCGCGGAACGCCGCGCTTCCCTCGCCCGGGCGCAGCGGCGCGTTGACGATATTGCCGGCGACCCCGCTCTCGGCCGCCGCCCCGGTGCCGGGATAGCACGGCATCTGATGCGAGGAGCCGTAGAACAGCGCGGCGTCCGGCGCGAACATCGCCTGGGTGCCGTTGCCGTGGTGGACGTCGAAATCCACCACCGCCACCCGACGCAGCCCCCAGCGGGCGCGCGCCCACAGCGCGGCGATGGCGGCGTTGTTGAACAGGCAGAACCCCATCGGCCGGGACGGTTCGGCATGATGCCCGGGCGGGCGCACTGCGGCGAAGGCGTTGCGCGCCCAGCCCTCCATCACCGCGTCCACCGCCGCCACCGCCCCGCCGGCGGCCCGCAGCGCCGCCGGCACGCTGCCCTCGCTCATCGCCGTGTCGGCATCCAGCGCCACCGTCTCGCCGGCGGGCGGGCGGATCGCCAGGATCGCCTCCACGTAGTCGCGCGGGTGCGCCAGCGCCAGCTGCTCCGGCGTGGCCTCCGGGGCGGACTCGCGCAGCAGCGGGGCGAAGGCCTCGCCCTCCAGCGCGGCCAGCACGGTGCGCAACCGGTCCGGGCGCTCGGGATGCCAGGGGCCGGCGTCATGGCCGAGGCAGGCGGGGTGGGTGAACAGCGCGGTGGTCATGGCTCGGCGGCCTCGGCGGGACGGCGGCGGATCAGGAAGCTGAACTCGCCGCCGTCCTCCGACCAGGCGAGCAGGGCGTGGCCGGTTTCCTGGCACCAGGCCTGGAAATCCGCCACCGCGGCGCGGTCGGTGGCCAGCACGCGCAGCCGCGCGCCCGGCGCCAGCCCGCGCAGGACGCGGCTGGCGCGCAGCACCGGCAGCGGGCAGGACAAATGGCGGACGTCGAGCGTGGTCTCGGTCATGGCGGCACGATCCATCGGAGCCGGTTCAGTCCCGGCCGCGATAGACCCCCTTCTCATACGCATCCAGCAGCCCCAGCACGGTGGCGTCGCCGAACGGCAGCACCTGCGCCATCACCAGCCCGGCCAGGCCCGAGGCCGGATCGATCCAGAACTAGGTGTTGTTGAGCCCGGCCCAGGCCAGGCTGCCGGCCTTGCGCCCGCCCGGGTTGTCCGCGGTGTTGATGAGGAAGCTCAGCCCCCATTTCTTCACCATCCCCGGGAACGCCTCGAAGGTGTTGGACAGCGCCGGCATCGCCGAGACCATCGGCTGCACCTCCAGCGCGCCGATATGGTTCTGCCCCATCAGCGCCACCGTCTCCGCGCGCAGCACGCGCACCCCGTCCAGGCTGCCGCCGCCCAGCATCATGCGCAGGAAGCGCAGATAGTCGCGCGGGGTGGAGTAGAGCCCGCCGCCACCGTTGAAGAACTCGCGCGGAGCGTTGATGCTGGCGGTGACCGGGGTCAGCGCGGCGCCGTCGCGCGCATAGACGGTGGCCAGCCGCGCCTCCATCGAGGGCGAGACCAGGAAGCTGGTGTCGTCCATGCCGAGCGGCCCGCAGACATGGCGGCGGAAATAGGTTTCCAGGTCGAGCCCGCTCGCCGCCTCCACCATCCGTCCGGCCCAGTCGATGTTGATGCCGTATTGCCAGGCGGTGCCGGGGTCGAACGCCAGCGGCATCGCCAGCGCGGCGAGCTTGCCGGTGCGCGCCGGCGGCACGTTGCGGGCCTTGGCATAGGCGCCGAGCGCCGGGTTCCAGGTCTCGTAGCCGAAGCCCGCGGTATGGGTCAGCAACTGGCGCAGGGTGACCGGCGCGCGCGGCGGGCGCAGCCGGGGCGTGCCGTCGGCGTCGAACCCGTCCAGCACCTGGATCGCGCCCAGCGCCGGCACGGTGTCCCCGGCCGGCGCATCGAGCGACAGCAGCCCCTGCTCCACCAGCTGCATCGCCGCGGTGGCGGTGATCGCCTTGGTCATGGAGGCGATGCGGAACACGGTGTCCATCCCCATCGCCGCGCCGTCCGGCAGGCTGCGCCGGCCGGCGGCGAATTCGTCGATGCTCCCGCGCGCGTCGGTGGCGGCGGCGACCACCCCGGCGATGCTGCCGGCGGCGACCGCCTCGCGCAGGGTCTGATGGGCTTCGTTCATTCTGGTTCCTCCGGTTCGGCCGGGGGCATAGGCGTCCCGGCGCGCGCGAGAAACTCGGCCTCCGACAGCACGGTGACCCCGAGTGCCGCGGCCTTGTGCGCCTTCGACCCCGCCTCGGCGCCGGCGATGACGAAATCGGTGGCCTTGCTGACGGTCTCGGTGACCTTCGCCCCCAGCGCCTCGGCCCGCGCGCGCGCCTCGGCGCGGGTCATGCTGGCGAGCGTCCCGGTGAACACCAGGGTACGCCCGGCGAAGGGACCGGTGTCGGCGGCCCCAGCGACCGGCAGGATAGTGAGTTCGCCGGCCAGCCGGTCCACCGTGTCGCGGTTGCGCGGTTCGGCGAAGAACTCGGCCAGTTCCTCGGCGATGGCGGGGCCGATGCCCAGGATCCCCCCCAGCCGCTCGCGCGCCTCCGACCCGATGATCGTGGCCGCCTGCATCTCCGCCCGCCACTCCGCGAAATTGCCGTAGTGGCGGGCCAGCAGGCGGGCGTTGCGCTCGCCGATACGGCGGATGCCGAGCGCGAAGATGAAGCGGTCCAGCCCGATCCGCCGCCGGCTCTCGATCGCGCGCAGCAAGTTGGCGGCGGATTGCTCGCCCCAGCCGTCCAGCGCGGCGATCGCCTCGCGCCGCGCCGACAGCGCGAAAATATCCACCGGCGAGCTGAGCCAGCCCAGCGCATGGAAGGCGGTGACCGTCTTCTCGCCCATGCCTTCGATGTCGAACGCGCCGCGGGAGGCGAAATGGATCAGCCGCTCCACCACCTGGGCCGGGCAGGTCAGCCCGCCGGTGCAGCGGCGCACCGCCTCGCCCGGCGGCCGGGGCGCCAAGCTGCCGCATACCGGGCAATGGTCGGGGAAGACGAACGGCACCGTCCCCGGCGGGCGGTCGGCCGCCACGATGCCCAGCACCTGCGGAATCACGTCGCCGGCGCGCTGGATCAGCACACGATCACCGACGCGGATGTCCTTGCGCGCGATCTCGTCCTCGTTATGCAACGAAGCCCGCGCCACCAGCACGCCGCCCACGTTGACCGGCGCGAGCTCGGCCACCGGGGTCAGCGCGCCGGTGCGGCCCACCTGGATGCGGATCGCCAGCAGCCGCGTGGTGGCCTGCTCGGCGGCGAATTTCCACGCCACCGCCCAGCGCGGGTCCCGCCCGGCGAAGCCCAGGCGCTGCTGCCAGGCGAGATCGTCGAGCTTGTACACCACCCCGTCGATGTCGTAGGCGAGCCCGGCGCGGGCGGCATCCATTTCGGCCTGGAACGCCGCCGCCTCGGCCTCGTCGGCCAGCCGCCGCGACAGCGGGTTCACCGCGAAGCCCCAGGCGCGCAGCCGGTCGAGATAGGCGGAATGGGTGGCGGCGGGGGGTTCGGAGGCGGCGCCCATCGCGTAGGCGAACAGCGACAGCGGGCGGGCGGCGGTGATGGCGGGATCAAGCTGGCGCAGGCTGCCGGCGGCGGCGTTGCGCGGATTGGCGAAGGTCTTCTCGCCCGCCGCCTCCTGCGCCGCGTTCAACGCCAGGAAATCGGCCTTGGCCATGAACACCTCGCCGCGGATCTCGATCCGCGCGGGGGCCTTGCCGCGCAGCCGGGGCGGCAGGGCGGGGATGGCGCGCAGATTGGCCGTGACGTCCTCGCCCTCGGTGCCGTCGCCGCGGGTCGCGCCGCGGATGAACGCGCCGTGCTCGTAGAGGAGGTTGATCGACAGCCCGTCGATCTTGGGTTCCCCCACCATCGCCAGCGGCGCATCCGCCGCCAGGCCGAGAAAGCGGCGGACGCCGGCGCAGAACTCGGCGAACCCGGCGGCATCGAACACGTTGCGCAGCGACAGCATCGGCACCAGGTGGCGGGCCTTGGCGAAGCCGCCCTCGGGCGGGGCGCCGACCCGTAGCGATGGGCTGTCCGGGCGGACCAGCGCCGGGAAGCGGGCTTCGATGGCGGCGTTGCGCGCGCGCAGGGCATCGTATTCCGCATCCGTGATCTCCGGCGCGTCGCGAGCGTGATAGGCGGCGT